>JAKAMS010000010.1 GCA_021812745.1 Bacteroidota bacterium
TGCAAAGAAGAAATAACCTGACCTATAAAATCCGGAAAGCCGGGAGTATCAAGTATATTAATTTTTGTGCTGTTCCATTCAACATGAAGAGGCGAAGCGGCAATCGAAATTCTTTTTTCAATTTCGTTTGCATTAAAATCTGAAGTAGTATTTCCCTCTTCAACTTTTCCAATACGATTTATTTCTCCTCCGGTGAACAAAAGAATTTCTGAAATCGTAGTTTTACCACTTCCTCCGTGACCCACAAGCGCTATGTTTCTAATAGCTTCTGCATTATACTCTTTCAAGATAGATTCTCCTTATTTGAACAAGAAAAAATTACCTACGTTTAAATGCATTCCAAAAAGCTGAGGCGCCTTTTGTAAATGCTTTGATGTTTTTGATAAGATCTTTGGCAGGATACTCAACATCGCGAAAATTCTTTAGAGAAGTGAGACCTGAAATACGTTCCCGTATTTTTTTTATTGATAAATCAATTTCATCCCAGTAGTATTCAACTTCCGAAACAATGCGGTTTACTTTACGGGTTACCCCTCCTAAGTTTTCTATTATTTCATCTGTTTTTTGTACAAACTCGTGAACATCTTTACGAACAGCTTCCACATTTTCCGTAATTCTCTTCAAATAAACGATAGCAAAAATACATAACGCAGAAGCGGACAAAATTAAAATGATAAGAAGTACATCAATTATACTCATAAAATTTTACGCATCCTTCTCGGTTTTATACGCATCCATACCCGCCTTAATTGCTGTTTTCAAACGTTCACTCTCTTTTTCAATTTTTTCTTTTCCAAGATGAGCAACATTGCCTGCTTTGTCTTTTGCTTCGCTTAATATTTTTTCTGCTTCATCTAAAAGAGTATCTACTTTTTCTTTAGTCTCAGCCACCAATTTTTCGGATTTTTTTTTACCCTCATTTATTAGTTGAGAAGCTTTGTCTTTGGCTTTCGAGATATACTCATCAGCATCTTCAATTAAATCTTGCGATTTATTTTTAATATCTTCCCGCAATTCTTTACCGGATTTTGGTGCATAAAGAAGTGCAATAATTGAACCTACTGCTGCGCCTGTAAGGAAACCAATCAGCAATCCTTTTCCCATTCCACTTTCTTCATTCTGCATAATAATCCTCCATCGTTTTTATTTGAACTGGTGCTAAAATATATACAGCGGGTTCTAAAATCAAGGATAGAAAGATTAAGATGTTAATTGTTATGAACGAGTGTTAACAGGAACAATTAATAATTGAAAATAAAGAATTGAGAACCTGCCTGCCGCAGGTAAAATTGGGAATTGGTTTAAATAATTATTTCCTCAAAAAGATCGGCTTTAATTTGTGATTATACATTCCAAATTCGCAATTCTAAATTCTCAATTTGATTACAGAATATGCCCATTGAATGCCATAGCTCAGTGAAAATCACTGAGCCACAGCTCAATGAAAAACCAATTTGTTGTATCATGAGAGACTTCTTTACTACTTCTTTGCTTTGTTATACTCCTCTATGGCAAGTTTTTCTAATGAGGATTTCATTTCCTTCGGAAGAATAACAGATTCATAATACTTTCCATCTTTCCCTTTTTGATCCGGCGGCGAGATAAACAAACCATTTGCGCCGTTGACAAGACGAAATCCTTTAATAACGATTTCATCGGGTGTTTGGATGTCGAAGAAAGCAGCCATCTTTCCGCTTTCTTTTTTTTCTAACGGATTCATACGAACAATTTTCATATAGGTCTCCTTTCTAATGAAATTGTTTTAAAATGATTTGGTAACATCACTTTGGAATACAGCAATTAGAAAACGTCAATCATAAATTCTTCAAATGAAATGAACAGATATAGAAATATATTACTCTGTCACCAAGTCATATTTGGACAATAAGATTACCGGAGAACCGAAGTGAAGGATTGTGTAAAATAAACTTGAGAGGGAAAACTGTAATTAATCCCGCCGAACGGTACCCGGCGATCTCTAAAGAGAGAACCACCGCATTAATTACTCGCTAAAAATTTGCTTTACTATTTAGAACAACCGCTCGTAAGTTAATATTTCAGTTAAAAAATTCAAAATATTTTTTGAGTTGTGAAAATCCGGTTGGGCTTGCATGATGGAAAAAAGAGACGACCCGTAGAAGATCGTCTCTTCAAAAATTAATTATTGATCTGCAAAAAATCTCAACAGTTGCGTTTGACTGATACTTTTATCAAAAGGAAAAATAAATAAATGGACATATGGATGATTCCATTTGCTCATTTAATATGTTTTTTACATTTCATCAATAATTTTGTTAAAAGTTTTACTTGGTCTCATTACTTCATTTGCCATTTTATCATCAGGCATGTAATACCCGCCAATATCAGCAGATTTTCCTTGTACAGAGATTAATTCATCAACAATTTTGTTTTCATTAGCGCTAATTTCATCAGCCATTTTAGTAAAACGAGCTTTCATTTCAGAATCTAAATTTTGCTCTGCCAATGCCAATGCCCAATAATAAGCAAGGTAGAATGAACTACCGCGGTTATCAATTTCATTTACTTTGCGGGAAGGATACCGTGAATTTTCCAAATATTTGCCGGTTGCTTTATCGAGCGTATCGGCAAGAATTCTAGCTTTCATGTTTCCTGACTTATCGGCTATCATTTCCAAAGATGGGACTAAAGCGCAGTACTCACCCAACGAATCCCATCGCAGATGATTTTCTTTTAACAATTGTTGAACATGCTTTGGCGCTGAACCGCCTGCTCCAGTTTCAAATAATCCGCCACCATTTAATAACGGAACAATTGAAAGCATTCGAGCACTTGTACCCAATTCAAGAATTGGAAATAAGTCTGTTAAATAATCACGCAATACATTTCCAGTTACAGAAATTGTATCTAATCCTTTTCGTGATCTCTCTAAAGTATATTTCATAGCATCAACGGGATTTAAGATTTTTATTTCTAAACCTGTGATATCATTTTCCGGTAAATATTTATTTACCTTAGCAATAATTTCTCTATCATGAGCTCTTTTTTCATCAAGCCAGAAAATTGCCGGCGAACCGCTTGCTTTAGCTCTTCTCACAGCAAGTTTTACCCAATCTTTAATCGCTTCATCTTTAGCCTGGCACATTCTGAAAATATCACCAGTTTCAACTTTTTGCTCAAGTAGCACTTCATTGTTCGAATTTACAACATGAATAATTCCATTTCCCTTTGCTTCAAAAGTTTTATCATGAGAGCCATACTCTTCAGCTTTCTGGGCCATCAAACCGACATTTGAAACCGCGCCCATTGTCGCTGGATCGAACTGCCCGTGAGTTTGTGCATTTTCAATAATTTCTTGATAAATAGTCGCATAACAACGATCCGGAATCATTGCAATGCAATCTTGAAGTTCATCTTTACGGTTCCACATTTTGCCTCCATCACGCACAACATTAGGCATAGATGCATCAACTATTACATCGTTAGGAACATGCAGATTTGTTTTCCCTGTTCTTGAATCAACCATAGCCAGTTCAGGATTTGTCTCATATACTTTATTAATTGCCGCTTCAATTTCAATTCTTTTTTCTTCCGGCAGTTTTTTTAGTTTTTCCAACACATCCATCAATCCATTATTTACATTTGCACCAATTTCATTCAACAGATCTGAATATTTATCAAGTGCTTCTTTGAAATAAACAGACACAGCATGCCCAAACATAATTGGGTCGGAAATTTTCATCATTGTTGCTTTTAGATGAAGTGATAGAAGCACATTATCTTTTTTTGCATTCTCTATTTGTTCAGAATAAAATTTTCTTAACTCTTTCACATTCATTATCGAAGTATCAATCACCTCGCCGGCAAGTAATTTCAATTTTTCTTTTAGTATTGTGGCGTTTCCCGAAGAATCAACAAATTCAATTCTTACGTTATCATCATTTTGAAGCGTAGTTGATTTTTCGGTTCCATAAAAATCATTTTGCTGCATATGAGCAACCCTTGTTTTAGAACCAGATTGAGGCCAAGGTTTCATCATCTTATGTGGGTATTTTTGAGCAAATTTTTTCACAGAGGCAGATGCTCTTCTATCAGCGTTACCTTCACGTAAAACCGGGTTTACCGCGGATCCTAAAATTTTTGCATACCGATTCTTGATCAATTTTTCTTCTTCCGTTTTAGGTTCTTCGGGATAGTCTGGAATTTTATAACCTTTCCCTTTCAATTCCTTGATCGCTTCATGAAGTTGAGGAATAGACGCGCTAATGTTAGGTAGCTTAATAATATTAGCTTCAGGAGTTTTAGCAAGTTCTCCTAATTCGGTTAGATAATCTGGAATTTTTTGTGCTTCAGTTAAAAATTCCGGAAAAGCTGCAATAATTCTTCCTGCCAAGGAAATATCTTTCTGTTCAATTTCAATTCCGGTCCCTTTTACAAATGATTTTAGAACAGGAAGAAAACAATACGAAGCTAAAGCAGGAGCTTCATCAATTTTTGTCCAAATAATTTTTGTTGTCATCTAATTTTTCCATTGGTTATAAAAAAATTTTATTTAATGATTTTATCTGAAAAAACAATTCTGTAATATTTCAATCATAGGAAAAATAAAAAAAAGTTTCTCTATTTACTTTTTCACAATTTATAAAATTTTTAAAAGTGACTGATATAAATTTGCTAACGGAAGACCGACAACATTATAGTAACAACCGTCAATACGTTTGACAAAAACAGCGCCGAAATCATCTTGAATACCATAGGCGCCGGCTTTATCCATAGGACTTCCGGTTTTTATATAATCATTAATTTCTTGAGGAGATAATTCTCTGAAAGTAACTTCCGTTTTTTCATAATCAGCAACATATTTTTTGTTATCTAAATTCTTTATAACAAATCCGGTATAGACAGAGTGAGTCTTTCCGCTAAGTTTGGACAAAATTCTAAAAGCATCTTTTTCATCTTTTGGTTTGCCTATGACCTCTTTGTTCATGACAACAATGGTATCGGCAGTAATAACAATTCCATTTTTAATTTTTGTTATGGCAGCATCGGATTTATGAAGAGCAAGACGTTTTACTGTTTGAATCGGATGTTCTCCATTTAAAATCTCTTCATGCAAATCAACCGAAAAAGAACTGAATTTAAGCCCGAGTTGTTTTAATAATTTTCTTCTGCGAGGAGACTTGGAGGCAAGGTATATTTTTGATTTAGTTATAAGCATGAAATCTATAAGATTTGAAATTTGGCTTGGAATGAATTTGAATGAAGAACAATCTTAGCGGAACAATGCTTTTATACTTCCCCACGTTCTTTTAACACTTGAAATACCGTTGTTGTGCATTACACTAACTTCGCCAGAGTATGATGTTGTTCCGTCGTTATCAACTATTTTTAATTTGTATACATACAGTTGACCCGATGTTTTAAAAGCTGTTTGGTCAACGTATTCATACGTACGGTCATTCTTAGGATAAACATTCCCAATTTCAACATATCCGCCGTTAACAGTTTTACGCAAAACAACAAAATAATTGAGGTTGGTTTCCGAATTAGTATCCCAGTTTAGAATAACATTTCCCCCGGAAGATTTTACGGTAAAACTTCTAAGATCAACTCCGGCAAATATTAATCCCGCCGTAATTAGAATCAGAAACGATATGAGATATTTTGTTTTCATCTTTTTCTACAGGTCAAATATATTCTTCAAAGACAACTTTGTCAAGTTATTTATCTCATACATGTTTATACTTTTCCCAGTCTCCAAATCTAAATTTGATGAATATTACTAACGCATACAAAACTACGTAGAACGGAAGAGCAGACCATGCGCCAATTAATCCAAATTTTAAATAGACACCAAAGAAATAAGCTATCGGAACAAAGACAAACCAGTTTAGCACTACTTCCGAAACCATAACAAAAAGAGTTTTTCCCATTGCCTGTAATCCATTGGCAAGAACTACTCCAATTGCGTAAAAGATTTGACCAAAACCGGCAATTCGCAAAGCCGGAACAGCAACCTCAATTATTCTGGTGTCGTTCGTTAATAATATTAATATCAAACGGGGCGCAAAAATAAATATTAAACCGATGAAGATTGTGTAGATTGTTGCGAGCTTACTGGTTTCGAATCCATAATGTTTGGCTTGTTTAATATTTTTACTTCCGAGACTATTGCCTACTAAAGTCTGTACAGCAATTCCAAAACCGAAGCAAGGCATTAAAGAAAATTGTAGCGAGGAAAAAACAATAGTGCTTGCCGCTTGACTATCAGTTCCAATGTGCCCTGTAATGGCGATGAAACTTAAAAAACCTACAAGTATAAAAATATTTTGAAGAGAAACCGGTAATGAAATTTTTATAATTGATGATGCAATACTCTTAACGAAACGGAAATTTTTGAAATAATGAAATTTATGTCTGAAAGCCGGGGTCATTGATACAGTCAGATAAAAAATTGCATCGCAAAATGTTGCTATAGTTGAACCTAAACCGGACCCTGCCAAACCCATTCCCTTAATTCCAAACCCGCCATAAATTAAAATGTAGTTGAAAACAATATTCAAGAAATTAATAAGAACAGCCGAATACATAAATATTTTTGTTTTGCCGATCCCAAAGAAGAATCCGCGGTACGAGACTGTAATAAGGAAAAAAGGAAGTCCCATAAAACGATAGTGAAGAAATTGCCCTGCATAAAAGCCGACTTTTGGATCAACGGCAAAAAATCCGGCAATATCGTAAGCAAAGAAAACTACAATAGCAGAAATTACAATACCGATTAGAAAAGAGATAATTAAAGAAGTGTTTAGTACTCTTCCGCATTCATCATATTCATTTGCGCCAAATCTGCGTGCAATTAAAACATGTGTACCGGTTGCAAGACTTGAAAACAAGCTGACAACAGCCCAAGTTGCAATGACACCAATGCCCATTGCCGCCAAATAATACTCGGCATTGTTCAAACGACCAACCATAGCAGCATCTACAAGTGATACTACCATTTGGGAAGAAAGCCCTGCAATTGCTGGAAGTGCAAGTCTAAGTATGTATTTGTGATCTGCGGAGAACAATTTTAATTTCATACGGGGCAAAGATATTGAAATATTATCTACTACAAAACACTACTATCAATTTTCATTCAGAATTGCATGTGTATTTTTTGCCCAAGTTGGACTTTAGATTAAACTTGCCTAGAGTAAACATGTTTACTATTTTGCAATAGGTAACTGCTTTACAATAGAGGATATGATTAATAGTGACAAAGCAGGAAGAAATAAAATATCTTCTTCATACTCTTGGCATAAAACTGAGTTTAGTATCAGAAAAGTTGGATATGAAAACTCAAACACTCGCCTATTTATTAAACGAAAGTCCTCAATTCGACGAAGATCTTTATCATCAGATTAAAAAAGTAATAGATGAATACCAGTTTGAATTAAATTTATTTGAAGACTCCATTCCGGAAAATTTAGATTTATTCAGCGATGAGAAATTGCAGATGGGAGTTGGAGAGCGTATGCGCTTCTTTGCTAAAAAAAAATATGGCACTCTCAAAAAACTAGCCGATGCAATGGCAATTTCTCCTCAACAATTGCAGCAGTATATAAGCGGTAAACGAGAACCCGGAACCAGAATTTTAGCAAAATTACTTCGTCTTGGCTGTGATGTTAACTGGCTTCTCGGCGGGAAAGAATCTGTGGAATCGTATAAGATTTATAAACTGGAAACCGAATTGCGGAAATTACAGAGCAGTTTTTCTCAAATTGCAGAACTGACAAAAAAAGTTGAGAGCGGACATTAGTAATTATATTTTAGTTGTCAATGATAGAAAAAGCGATTTACATCGCTTTTTTAGTGGAGCTAAACGGGTTCGAACCGATGACCTTCCCGATTTCATCGGGACGCTCTCTCTGTTAAAATTAATTCTTCAATATATTTTCTGTTTTTCATTCTCTTCAACTTTGTTCATATCTCACCGCTTCTCCTAGGGTTTGAAATTCTTGATGGTATGCCAACACCCAAGAGATTCCATGTTTTGCTGATTTTGAATACCCGGAATTGTGCTGATGGATTCTTCTTTCTAATGAATCAGTCTGACCAATATAAAACTTGTTTGTATTCTTACTTGTGAGGATATAAACCGAGTACATACTAATTGAAGAGAGATAATTGTGGAGCTAAACGGGTTCGAACCGATGACCTCTTGAATGCCATTCAAGCGCTCTCCCAACTGAGCTATAGCCCCATATTAATGGGAATTTTAAAAAAATTTTCCAAAACAAAACTAACTATACGAAACCGCTTTGTCAATTATTGACATTATCACTAATTCATTTTTTCTTTATTCTGCTCACACAGTTCAAAAAAGAATATCACAATAAAATCTTTAGTGGGAACATCAGACTTTTTCTTTAGTAAGATAATTAATAATTTCTGATGAAGAATAAATGAATTGGATTAGACTTCGAATAGGAATATTTTTGAAATAAATAAAATAAGATAAAGATGAAATACAAACTTCCAATAAACTTTCTTTTTATAGCAGCTTTTGCCGCAGTTTTTTTTATCTCGGCATGCGATGATACATCAAACATAACCAATATTGACAGCGTAATCATTCCGGCGCAGAATGTTAGCTACTCTCAGCATATTCAGCCGGTATTCACAGCTAAATGCGCAAGGTCCGGATGTCACGACGATCAAACACAAGCCAGCAATTTAAGTTTGACTTCATATTCAAACACAACCGCTAGTTACTTAGTAGTAGCGCCAGGATTCCCGCAAAACAGTTTACTTGTATTAACTACTTCGGGATTGACAACAAACCCAATGCCTCCGATTGGTTATCCGTTATTAACAAAGAATCAAATAGATGGAATAAAAACCTGGGTAAAAGAAGGTGCTAAAAATAACTGATATTAATTCCGGTGTTTATCTACTGGAAATTTTCGCTTCTGAACCGTTCAAAGTTGAGATTGAAACTTTCAAAGAGAAAATTTTTCAACCGGGTTATTATTACTATTCCGGAAGCGCACAAAAAAACTTAGAGCAGAGAGTAGAGCGGCATCAGCAAGAATCTAAAAATGTTCACTGGCATATTGATCATATCACTTCAACCCCTACTAACAAAATAAAAGCAATCTTTCTTTTTGAAGGAGCAAATAAAAATTTTGAGTGCGCACTTATAAAAGAACTTACAGAGAATTTTAGATTAAAGATTGCCGCCAAAGGGTTTGGTAATACAGACTGCAAACGCTGTTTGTCTCATCTATTATATTGCAAACAACGCATGACTCACAGCCATTTCATTGCTAGGTACCAATCTACAGTTCGTTTAATGCCATCTTCTAATGAAACAGTTTGATGATATCCTAAATCTCGCATTGCTTTAGAAACATCGCAAGTCCATGCTTTCTGAACAAAATCTCTTGCTTTTTCCAAATTGAATGTAGCCGCTTTCGAACTGAACATAGCAAAAAATTGTGCTACTGCTGCAATTGCGTATACTAAGAAATGAGGAATCTTAATTGTAATTGCCTTCTTACCGAATGCTTTTCTTGTTACTTCTCCAATTTGTTCCCAGTCATAATATTGTTCTGTACCAATAAAATATATTTGACCGACAGAATTTTTCGAAGTTGCAGAAAGGAAAATTCCATTCACTAAATCGTCTACATGAACCAGACTTAATTTTTTCTTATTAAATCCGATTAATCCCATCAATCCTTGTTTATATGTCTTAAAGAAAAGAAATACCTCAGTATCACGCGTGCCAAAAACAGCTGGAGGACGAATAATCGTAATTGGAAGTTTATCCATATACTTCTTTGCAAGTTGTTCTTGAGCTAATTTACTTTTCCCATAGCGGGTAATTGGATGTTCGGGAGTTTCTTCATTAACCGGTTTTCCATCAAGCGAGGGACCGCACGCCGTTTGGCTGCTGACAACTACAACTTTTTGAATATTAGGATTTACTTCACACAAAACATCCAGCAGTACGCGGGTAGTTTCAACATTTCCCTTGAAGTAATCTTTTTCATCTTTCGCTTTTACGACACCGGCAATATGAAAAAGATAATCGGCATCTTTCAATATTATTTTGAGTGCATCGCTATCAAACAAACCGCAATCAAAAATTTTCACAGGTTTATTTTCAAGCCAGCGCTTTGAACTTGATCCGCGTAGAATACATCTAACTTCGTGACCTTCAGCAAGAAGTTTATCTACAACATGACTGCCTACAAAACCGGAAGCTCCGGTTACAACTGAGATTTTTTTCATAACCGTTCTATTAATTAATAATTTATTTTCTTTATATTGCCAACCGAAATTCAATTAATCCAATTTCATTCTAGCCAAAAATAGAAAATTTCATTATAGAAAAATAATCCGGAGGTATTTTGGACTTATTTAAGAAATGTCATGACTTTACACGCGCAGACGATATTAAAGCTTTAGGATTATATCCTTACTTTCGCGCAATCGAAGCAAATGAAGGTCCTGTTGTTCAGATTGAAGGTAAAAAAGTAGTAATGGCGGGCTCTAATAACTATCTTGGACTGACTGCTCACCCTAAAGTTAAAGAAGCATCTTTGAATGCTATAAAAAAATATGGAACAGGTTGTTCGGGTTCACGTTATTTAACCGGAACATTAGACCTGCACATCGAACTTGAAAGAAGACTTGCAAAATTTTTTGGTACCGAAGCAGTTCTCTTATACAGTACCGGTTACCAAACTGCTCAAGGAATTATTCCTACTCTTGTACAAGGAAAGGGCGAATATGTTGTTTCGGATAAAGACAATCATGCTTGTATAGTAGCAGGTCAAGTAATGGCAAAAGGTTTAACAGCTAACCTTGAAAGATATAAACATAACGACATGGCAGATTTGGAGAGAGTATTGAGCAAACTTCCAATTGATTCTCCTAAATTGATTGTGAGCGATGGCGTTTTCAGTACCGGCGGTGAGATAGTTGATCTTCCGAAATTGGTTGAACTCGCAAAAAAATATAATGCGCGAACTCTAATTGATGATGCACATTCAGTTGGAGTAATTGGTAAAGGCGGAAGAGGAACAGCAAGCGAATTTAATTTGGAAAAAGAAGTTGATCTTACAATGGGAACTTTCAGCAAAACTTTTGCATCACTTGGCGGTTTTGTTGCAGGTGAAGAAAGAGTTATAAATTATTTGAAACATCATTCATCGGCTTTGATTTTCAGCGCTTCCCCTACCCCGGCTTCTGTTGCCGCGGCTCTTGCTGCATTAAATATTCTTGAAGAGGAACCATGGCGCGTTGAAAAACTTATAAAGAACGCAAACAAAATGCGTACGGAGTTAGCCGCAGCCGGTTTTACAATAATTGACGGAAGGACCGCAATCGTTCCGGTTATTGTTGGTAACGATGAACTGGCTTTTGCAATGTGGCGTAAACTTTATGATGCGGGAGTATTTGTGAACGTTTTCATTTCACCTGGCGTTCCTCAAGGAAGACAAATGATGAGAACAAGTTATATGTCAAGCCACGAAGATGAACATCTCGATTTCATTATTAACGCTTTTAAAACTGTTGGAAAAGAAATCGGCTTGATTTAATCAGTCACTCTTAATTTCAAAAGCATACTTTATGCGAGTATGCTTTTTTTATAGACGTGCGGAGATAATATGTCTGAAGTAAAAATAAAAATCGTTCAATCGAAAAAAGACATTGATACTTTCATCAAATTCGCTTGGAAAATTTATGCAAACGATCCGTATTGGGTCCCGCCGTTAATATATGATAAGAAAAAGATATTAGACCGTAAAAAAAATCCATTTTTCAAACACGCAGAAATGGAAATGTATCTTGCCGAAAAAGACGGCGAACTTGTTGGAAGAATAGCGGCAATCAAGAACGATCTTCACAATAAATACCATAACGACAGCGTTGGTTTTTTTGGGTTTTTTGAGTGCATAAATGATCAGGAAGTAGCCAATAAACTTTTTGATACTGCTAAAGATTGGCTTAGCAAACAAGGATGTAACGCAATGCGTGGACCGGCTAATCCTTCATCTAACGATGAGTATGCTATGCTGCTTGAAGGATTTGATGATGAACCACGATTATTAATGACTTACAATCCTCAGTATTATCTTACTCTATGTGATAATTATGGTTTGAAAAAAGCAAAAGACCTTTACGCTTACAAACTCGAAAATCCAAAAGTAGTTGGTTCGGAAAAATTAAAAAGAGTTGCAGAGATAGCTCAGAAGCGTTCCGGAATTAAAGTTTATTCAATGAACATGAAAGAGTTCAATAAAGAACTCGACAAAGTAAAATTTGTTTATAATAAAGCTTGGGCTCCAAACTGGGGTTTTGTACCATTTACAGAAGAAGAAATTGATACAATGGCAAAAGACCTGAAGCCGCTTGTTGAACCATCTCTAGTTTTGTTTGGAGAAATTGACAATAAGCTTGTCGGCTTTGCACTTGTTATGTTGGATTACAATCAAATCTTTAAATCCATGAACGGAAGACTTTTCCCTTTCGGCTTTTTAAAACTGTTCACACAGAAGAAAAAAATAACTTGGTCTCGTGTTTTGACTCTAGGAATAATCCCGGAATATCAGAAACGCGGACTTGATGCAGTTTTCTACTGGGAAATAGTTAACCGTGCGGCGAACCTTGGTATTCTACTTGGTGAAGCAAGCTGGATTTTAGAGGATAATGAAATGATGAATCGCGGCGCTCAAGTTATGAACGGCGAAATTTATAAAAAGTACAGAGTTTACCAGATAGAAATCTGATTAACTGCTGCTAATTTAGATAGCACATTTAGATTTTATTTTAACGCTTCGTCATACTTGGATATATGAGAAGGGTCCACTTTTTTAAGAATCGCAAAAACTGATTTATCAGGATAACCTTTTAGCACTTCAACAAACTCACCGGCTTTAGCATCGAAGAAGACTTTCATCAAGACACTTCGCGTGTCAATTTGATCTTTCATTTTTTCCAAATCGTTTATCAATTTAAGAATGTTGTTGTATGCAAATTGTCTTTGGTCTTTTTCCGATAATAAATCCAATCCATTATAGTGATAATCAAAATAATCTTGACGGAACTGCTGATACTTTGTATTCAACAGATTTTCAATTAAAGCACGTCTGTTATAAGCTGTACTCTCTAATTGCCATCCTTTTGAAAATGAACTTCCCGCACCTTTTAAAGCAATTTCTAAATCTTTCTGAAAATACTCAGTTCCGTCCAATGGTCCAAATGAATCTGCATCTAAACCAATAATAAGATAAGCGTAAAAATCCAGTAAACTTGTTAACGGATCGAAATCGGTTTGATTAAAATACATTGCTTGATTTTTCTGATATTTAAACTGCCAGCTGTTATCCATTATGCTCATCATAAGAGAATTTAATTGCGAACCATGAATTGGACGCTGACTTGCGACAACTAATTGTGTGCTATATGTTGTTTCATCGGAAGAATTAGTAAAGAATACATTGAAAGAGCATTTGATACGTTCCCCTTCCCACGGTTTGTTTGTGAACTTCGAATTATTCAAATAATCTTGGATTTGATTTTTAAAATTGTCCAGGCGGTCGCGTGCCGAAGTTTCAAGTTGTTCAACATTCACCGTAACAGTTGCATCTAATTCTTGAGCAGAAACAAACACCGGCAGAACAAATAAACAGAGAATTGAAAGGGCTCTTTTTTTCATTACCCGCACTCCACTTTTTTCTTGATCCAAGATATAGATTTGGAAAAAATTAAACAATGATTTAAGTTATAGCTGTATGAAAAGAGTTTTAGCAACTTCGTTTGTTTTACTCTTCTTATTCAGTAATTGTTTCGGGCAAATAAGTTCTGGCGCGAGACAAATTGCTTTAGCTCACTCCGATATTTCTACATCTAATGATGCTTTTACACTCTTTAACAATCCGGCAGGATTATCATTAATCAAAGTTAGAGAAGTTGGTTTGTTTTACTCTCCAGCTCCTTTTGGTGTAGCTGAACTTTCTAATGCGGCTGCAGTTTATTGTGAACCGACCTCACTCGGTTCGTTCAGCGCCGGTTTTGGTATCTATGGTTTCGATTTATATAAAGAGACTAATATTACACTAGGTTTCGGAAGGAAAATATCAAAGAATTTTTCAATTGGATTAACTTCGACTTTCCATAATGTCTCTATCAAAAATTACGGAAGCAAAGGAGTTCTGATTTTCAATGTCGGGTCAATTGCCAGATTGAATGATCTGATCGGGTTTGGTTTTTTAATTGGAAATATAACGCGTTCAACAATTGGTAATGAATCAAATCAGATTCCAACAGTAATCTGGCTGGGAACGGATCTTCATTTTACAAATGAATTTTCTTTCAATGCTGCAATTCAAAAAGAGATTGGATTCAACCCTTCGCTTCGGTTAGGAACAGAATATTCATTTATGAATTTTTTAATACTTCGCATTGGTGTATCAAACGAACCGGATACTTACTCCGGCGGCTTTGGAATTGTTTATAATTTTATTCAAGCCGATTATGCTGTCTCATCACATCCAGATCTCGGTTTAACCCATCAGTTCGGATTGATCTTACGATTTACTAAAGACTAAAATGAAATTTGCTTTACTAATATTTTTTTCATTTTCAATTACGATTTACCCACAAGTTGATTCCACAACTTTTCAGACAGATTTAGACGAAATTTTAGAAGACGCCACAGTTGATAATGAAGAATCCGGGTATTACGACCTTATAGAATACTTGCGGCAAAATAAAATTCCTCTTAACCAAATCTCAATTAACGAATTGATGAAAATTCCATATCTCGATAGACAAACTGCTACAACTATAATACGCTATAGGAATTCACTAGGTAAAATCAGTTCCGCAAAACAACTAAAGGAGATTGATGGAGTGAGCCCCGACCTCATTGAAAAGATTATTCCTTACATACGTTTCGATGATAATGATAAATCAACATTCTTTGATTCTATCTCAAAAAAATTTGAGAATGTTGATATTTCTTTTCGTACAAGAGGAATAAAAAAGATTCAAGAAGAACAAGCATACAAAGACGGCATATATGATGGTACAAGCTGGAAAATTTATAATCGCATGATTATAAATAAAGATCATAATATTCGTTTGGGTATTCTAACTGAAAAAGACGCGGGAGAAAAATCATTTAACGACTTCACAACATTTCATTTTTATGCCGAGGATATTGGAATAATTAAGAATATTGTAGCCGGCGATTTCTTATTTGAATTTGGACAAGGTCTCGCGCTATGGAGCAGATACTCAATTAGAAAAGGAATTGAAACTGTCGGAATCCTTCCCCGAAATGGAAAGTTAATAATCCCCTATTTAAGTACGGATGAGAACATGTTTCTTCGCGGCTTTGCTGCACAAATTAATTTTAATGGATTTAATGTGAGTTCATTTTTTTCTTCAAGACAATTGGATGGCTCAATTGACCCGGTGACAAATCAAATAACGTCAATTCGAATAGACGGCTTTCACCGTAATGAAAACGAAATCGCTCACAAAAGAATAATAAGTGAAAAATTATTCGGTATCTCAGCAAGTTACTTATTGGGCGAGATCGGTTCTTTCGGCATTCTCTATTATAATTCAACTTTTGGAAATGATTTTCAAAATGGGTCTTTACTCGATCCCTCTGGAAATAGATTCAACTACTTTTCAACAAGCTACAATTTTATTGCAAACAAACTCACTTTCAGCGGCGAGACTTCTTACAATACTAAATCCTTTGCTACCATTAACAATGTGGAATTTTCAGTAAATAAAAATTTGACTCTCCTCTTCTCTTACCGTAATTATTCTATTGATTACTGGGGTTTGCATACAAACGGATTTGGAGAAAAAGATGGGACACAAAACGAAATAGGATTTTATTCCGGATTGAAACTAAAAACAAATTTTGGAACTATCTATTTCTATTACGACCAATTCAAATTCCCATTAGCAAGTAATAGCCTGCCGTTTGCATCTAAAGGAAATGAATTTATGGTTTATTACACAGTTTCGCCTATTGCTAATACCGAATTCCGCCTAAGGTATTTCAATAAACGCTGTGAAGCAGCAGATATTGTTAGCGATGAATACGGTCTCACCATGGGGAAAACCGAAAGCATAAGAGGAGAATTGATTTATAAATTCTCAAAATATTTGCAGCTCCGCTCAAGATTAAATTTCGTTGGTGTTACTCCCTCTTCTAATTCTAAATTAGAAAAAGGATTTTTGATTTTTCAAGATGTTAGATATTCACCAAGTTCTAAACTCAATTTTTCAGCAAGAATTATTTTCTTCAAAACAGATTCTTACAATTCCCGCGTTTATGAATTTGAAAATGATCTTACGGGTATAATGACCAATCCGGCATTATACGGCGAAGGTTCACGCTGGTACTTAATTGCACAATACAAAACTTCATTCGGATTAATATTGTCAATCAAGTATTCAGAACTTTTCAAGCCGAACGAAAGATATTTGGGAAGCGGCGATACTGAAATTCAAGGAAATGTTGATAACAAACTAAGCCTGCAATTGGATTTCCAGCTGTAATTATTGTGAATTAAATTTTCCATTCAAGAAAATAGATATTAATACCTACATGCATAAGAATTGACTGCTTGCCAAATTGGACTATACTCTCTAAGTTGTATTAGAAAAATTTCAAACTATCAGGAAATAACATGAGAACTATTGTTTCACTTCCAGGTGATGGAATTGGAAAGGTTGTTTTACCGGAATCAATAAGATTACTTGAAGCAGCAGGATTTAAAGCAAATTATGTTCACGGTGATATTGGGTGGGAATTTTGGTGTAAGGAAGGAAACGCTCTTCCTCAGCGTACAATAGATTTAATTTCTGAGCACAAAATTGCTCTCTTTGGCGCAATAACAAGCAAAGCAAAAGATGCCGCAGAAAAAGAACTTGATCCGGCTTTGAAAGGAAAAGGATTTATTTACTTTTCACCAATTGTAACTTTACGCCAAAAATTCAATCTTGATATTTGTATCCGCCCATGCGTTTCATTAAAAGGAAACCCGTTAAACTTCATCCGGAGAAGTGCGGACAGCGGTTTTGAAGAGCCGATGGTGAACGCGGTTATTTTCAGACAAAATACAGAAGGACTTTATGCCGGAGTTGAATGGACTAATCCGCCTAAACAAGTTCGCGATGCACTTGAAACACATTCTAAGATGAAATTCTTCAAAGATACTCCAAGTGAAGAGATGGCTGTCTCAACCCGGATAGTAACAAAGAAAGCAAGTGAAAGAATCATTTGTTCCGCATTTGAATATGCAAAGAAATTCGGTTACACGAATCTTACACTTTGCGAAAAGCCAAATGTATTGAGAGAAACTTCCGGCATGATGTTCAAGATTGCTAAAGAGATCGCTAAAGAATATCCGAATATTGCATTGTGGGATACGAATATAGATGCTCAGATGATGTGGCTGACAAAAAATCCGGAAGATTACGGAGTAATTGTTGCAGAAAATATGTTCGGTGATATTATCAGCGATGGGTTCGCCGG
>JAKAMS010000323.1 GCA_021812745.1 Bacteroidota bacterium
GCCAATTAAATTGAACAAAAACCTTGATTGATCAAAATGAAAGAGATAACTTTAATATAGATTTCATAAATATTTTATGAAGGGAGTTTTAAAAATCAATTTTCACTTGTATAATGGCTGAGTTTCAAAAATGGAAAAAAAACCTAAATTAATTATTGTTGAAGATGACGATTTAAGTCAAATAATCTATGAAAACATTTTCTCTAAAGATTTTGAGATAACTATCTGCTCAAATGATGTTAAATTTTATTCTTCTCTTAATTCTACCCATTATGATATTTTTTTAATTGATTTAGGACTCGGAAAAGGGAAAAATGGAGTCCAACTGATAGAAGAACTGAGACAGGTAGAGGAATATAAATCCACGCCTATAATTGTTGTAACAGCCTATACTCTTAGAAAAGATGAACAGATTTCTATGATTGCCGGAGCCACTAAGTTTCTTCAAAAACCGATTGATAACAAAATATTGTTAAACGAATTTAAGAGTCATTTCCCCATTTTCAATACCAATTAACATCCCATAAGCTAAAACCTGGATTTTAGTTTGCTCCTTTAATGATCGAATTCCTCAAATAAATGTATTGGAATGTGCTTCTTTTGCAAGGTTTTGGAGTGATATTTTCATAATTTTGTAAGCATAAAAACCAAATACATTTGGCAACTGAAAACAAAATTTGAACAGGCATGCTTCAGTCAATAGATATACTAAATGTGATTCTTCCGCTCTTCTATGCGCTCGCTTTCGCTATTTACTGCTTCGATTTTTTCAACGAGAAAAAGTTTATAAGCGATTCCAAGCGGATTATTTTATTTGTTACACTACTTTTGCATACTTTCTATTTAATCTCCCGGACTATTGAATATAATCATCCTCCAATTACTAATAAATTTGAGATCTTTTCTTTAATTGCTTTCTCAATTGGATTTTCTTATTTCATTCTAGAACTGCTCACAGATATTCGCGGAACAGGTGCATTCATAATTCTATTTTCTCTTGTTTTTCAAACTATCTCTTCCCTTTTCGTTGAACACAACTACATTGTTCCCGAGGTTTTAAGAAACCGTCTTCTTGGTCTTCATGTGATCAATGCTCTTCTAGGATATTCTGGAATTACTGTTTCTGCGGTTTACGGACTGCTTTACATGCTTCTTTACAAAAACTTGAAAACAAATAAATTTGGATTGATTTTTGACCGGTTGCCAAATTTAGAAATTCTGGAAAAGTTAAGTTTCTACTCCGCTGTAATTGGTTTTGTACTCTTAACATTCGCAATTGTAATAGGAATTATTTGGCTGCCTAGCGCATTTCCACATTTCAGTTATTTCGATCCCAAGCTAATAGGCACTCTCTTCGTTTGGTTTGTTTACGGCATTGGAATCTTGAGTAAACTTTTGGGGAGTTTGAATGGTAAGAAAGTTATTCTTTTTTCTCTAATTGGATTTGTTGTTGCAATAATCTCCTTGATAATCACGAACACATTAGCAAAGACGTTTCACTCGTTTTATTGAAAGTTTTAAAATGAATTTAGTCGGCATATCAATAAATCATAATACATCTCCTCTCGAGCTTCGGGAAGCAGTTCATCTTAGTCGCGACGAAATTGTTGAGTTCATTCCACGCTTAAAGGAATCATTATTCTCTGATGGAGTTGTAATTTCAACTTGCAACAGGACAGAAATATTTGGCTTTCCTAAAAATTTAGGATTAGACACAACACAGCTTATAGAAAAACTTATAGAGTTCAAACCAGGCGTTGGTATTCAGACGCAGCATATAGCAAAATATTTTTCTTGCGGCGCAGTTAAGCATTTATTTTCCGTTGCTTCCGGAATTGATTCAATGATCATTGGCGACAGCCAAATACTCGGGCAGGTAAAAGAAGCATTTGAGATCTCTGAGGATTTAAGTTTTGCCGGATCTGTTCTTCGAAGAATTTTTGATACCGCTACCAGGGTTGGTAAACGGGCTATCAAAGAGACAACAATAGGAGAAGGAGCTGTAACTGTTAGTTACGCCGCTGTTCAAGTTGTTGAGAAGATTTTTGCTAATCTAGAAAAGAAATCTGCGCTTGTGATTGGCGCCGGAGAAACAGGAGAACTTGCAGCTATTCATCTTAAGGATAAAGGTGTAGGCAAGATTGCAATTTCTAACAGAACAATCGAGCGTGCAGAAAAGTTAGCGGAAAAAGTTCATGGAGAGATAGTTCCTTTTTCATTTCTTGCAGAACAACTTCACAACTTCGATATAATTATCAGCGCAACAAGTGCTGAGAACTTAATTCTCTCTTATGATGATGTTAAGTCTGCAATCAAAAAAAGACGCGGTTCAGCAATTGTATTAATGGATATTGCAGTTCCCCGCGATATTGATCCGGATGTAAAAAAGATTGATAATGTGTTTTACCACGATATGGATTCTTTGAAAATTATCGTTGATCAAAATTTACAAAAGCGGAGGGATCAGATTCCGGTAGTAAATAAAATTGTTATGGAAGAAATGATTGGATTCTTCGGCTGGTATAATACTCTTGATGTTGTTCCCACCATTAAGACTATGCGTGCTTTTTTTGAAGAGATCCGTCACGACGAATTAGAAAAAATCAGAAACAAAGTAAGCGATGACGATTATATTAAAATCGAAGATATGACACGCAGAATGATCGGACGTCTGCTTCACAATCCTACCGTAAAATTGAGAGAGTTCGCCGAGACAGGCGCCAATATTAACGATGTAACAACCAATACAATGATTTTAAAAGATTTGTTTAACCTGGATCATTTACCAACAAATGGAAATGAATCAAGCAACGGGAAAAAATCAGAGGACAATATTGATGAAGAATAAACTTGTAATCGGCTCGCGCGGAAGTGAGCTTGCTCTTTGGCAGGCTAAGTTTATTAAGAAAGAACTTGAACGGAAAAACAAAAATCTTGCCGTGGAAATCAAGATCATTAATACAAAAGGCGATAAAATTCTTGATGTAGCGCTTTCAAAAATTGGCGATAAAGGTCTTTTCACAAAAGAATTGGAAAATGAATTGTTGAAAGGAACAATTGATATAGCTGTTCACAGTTTGAAAGATTTGCAGACTGAAATTCCAAAAGGATTGAAACTTGCGGCTGTTACAAAACGCCATCCGGTTGAAGATATTTTGATCGCACGTAAAAAAGGGACTAAAATTAATAACCTACGCGAGAATGCTGTTGTAGCAACCGGTTCGCTAAGAAGAAGATCACAGTTGCTTCATCTTCGTCCGGATTTAAGAATTGAAGAATTGCGAGGAAATGTTCCTACAAGAATTAAAAAGTTTTTAGAATCTAAGTGGGACGCAATAATTCTAGCACGTGCTGGCGTAGAAAGGCTGAAACTCAATAAATATATTTCCAGCATTATTAATTCAGAAGAAATATTACCGGCTGTTGGACAAGGCGCTCTTGGAATTGAAATTAAAGAGAATAATAAACTTGCCGCGACTATTCTAAAATCAATCCATGATGAAAAAACATTTGTAGCAGTTCTTGCCGAGCGTGCACTACTGAAAACTTTGGAAGGCGGATGCCAGGTTCCTATAGGCGCATTTGCACAACTTAAACCAAACGGTTTATACCTTGATGCAATGGTTGGAGCCGTTGACGGCTCGGTAACATTTAGAAAGAAAATGCGGGGCGCGAAAACTAATCCGGAAAAACTTGGACAAAAGTTAGCAAAAGATTTACTAAAAGCCGGCGCGGCAGCAATCTTAAAAGATGTTTATAATAATGCGCGGGCAAAATGAATTCACTAAGAAATAAAACAATTCTTATTACCAAGAGTGAAATTGAATGCAA
>JAKAMS010000324.1 GCA_021812745.1 Bacteroidota bacterium
TATCGCGTTTATATTCTTGATTATCTTTTGAAACTAATATCCAAAATATTTCCGGATGATTATTTATTAGATCTTTTACCTTTGCCCAGCCTTTCGTTTCGCTAAAATCACCCACAAAAATTCCCGTCTTCTTATTTGGGAAATTAAATTCTTTCCGTAGCGTTTCCTTGTCCATCGGTTTAAATAACTTATCATCAACACCAATAGGAATTATATCGAAATTGTAGTCGGGGTATGAAAGTGCGGTGAGTTTGGAATTTGTTACAAGAATATTGGCCCGTTTTAAATTTGCTTCCTGTTGATAAGATTTTCGACCCATTGCCCTCAGATTATCTTGCAAATAACAAATTGTAAAACGGTCATGATTAAGAATGTCTATAAAGGTTGCATTCTGTATTACAATAGATGAATCAGGAAAGTTTTTAGAAATATAATTTGATGCATTCTCGGTGAAGTTTTCAGTTGAACCCAGAATATCCATATCAACACCGGCAGAATTTGGGAGACCTTCTAAAAGAAATCCCCACATGGTTTTTTCTCCCATTCTACCTTCTAAGTAATCATTTGCTATAACAACTCTATTCAATTTCTGCTTAGAATTAACACTGCCCTTAGAATCCATTTCTCCGCATTGGAAATGATAAACCAAACTGTCAAAGGCGGTTTTCTGATATATTCCTTCTAAAGCTAATTTTTGCATAAGAACAACATCACCGCTTACACATAATTCGCTCTGTTTTGCTATTACGGGATTAAAGAGGTCGGTTTTGGGAATAATATTACCTTCCGGATATCCCCCAGCATTCATAAAATGATCTTTCTTTATTAGAAGAGGCATGAATAAACCGCCATCATTTACGGTTTCTTCGGAAATTGATTTTGCGTATTCTATAAATCCGCTTTCGTTGTAATCAATTACCGAACGGCCAAAATTTTTACCAATACCATATTGACCGGAAAGAAGCTTACCGCTTTCAATTAATCGGGAAGCTACACAATTGGAACCATCTAGCTTATTGAAAAGGTTTTCAAACCATTCCGGGGTAAATGCCATATCACTATTTATAAAAAGAAGATAGTCCCCTTTTGCTTTTTCAGCACCAAAATTCCAAGCTCTATAAACATTATTTATGTACCATTCCTTCCTTTGCTCTTCGGAATTATTCCAGACGTAGTGAGGTATGTAATTTTCTTCTAAATATTTTAGAACATCTTCTGATGCGTCGTTAGCAACAAAGAAAAATTCTTTATCCTTTAAATCAGTGTATTTCAAAACTTGCTGATAAACAAACTCAAGCCATTCAACACTTTTGTAAATCATGCAAACAATAGAAACGCGCGGCTTAAAAACGACTTCTCTAAATTGTTCAAGACTTGCTATAGCTTTTTCAAATGATCGCTTCTCCGGTTGATGATCTTCAACGAACAATCCATCGGGGAATATTTCCTTTGAAACATATTTTAACTGAAGTGTTTTTTCATCAAGAAGTCTTTCTAATGCCCATCCAGATTGACCATGCGCTCGGTAAACTAAATATTTAAAAGCTAGAGACCTATCCGAAGCAAAACCATAATGAATTACAGCAACTTTATTTGCCTTCTCCACTTTTTTAATACTTGATGGGTACTGCTGTTGATGTAATCCAGCTTCTTGTGAAATGAATTTAAGATCCGGAGTAACTCTCCATAACCGAACAAACCAGCCGTCATTATAAGAATTGTCTGTTCTCTGCCATGAATTGCTTCTCCATAAATTGATTTCGTGAAAGCTCATTCCGTCAACTTCATTTTCATCCATATGCTGGCATAAATTCTGAATTTCTGCTGCGGCATTGGCAGTCAATACTTCATCGGCATCTAACCACAGTATAAAATCGGGATTTAGCTCTAAAGCCTTTTCAAGCAACACCTTTTTATGGTTAATTTCATTAACAAAATCGTTATCACCACCTTTAAGAACGAATATCGCTTTGTCTAATAAATATTCGTAGCTTCCATCGGTGCTTCCATCATCGTAAACAACCAATCCATCAACTACTGGTTGAAGATACTTCCAAAACCGTTCAAGATTTTCTTTGCGCAACTCATTATAAATCTGGCTAATACAAATTATCTTATGATGAGGAACCGTTTTTTCCGCTTCTTTTATTTCTCTTTTGTTCGTAATTGTTTGGCCGTCAAAGTATTTGTTATTAATCCAAATAGAATCGAATTGCAGCCTTCCTTTTTGAATCGGAAAACTTGTTAACTCAAGAAGAGAGAAACCTTTTTCTTCCAAAAATTTAACAACCTCACCATGCAGCTTTTGTCCCTTAAAAAAAGGATACGACTCGGATTCCAGATGCATGATTTTTATCTCGGTCAATAATTCACCCATCCCTTCAAGAGCTTCAACTGTTGCGCCTTCCACATCAAGTTTAAGCATATCAATTTTTTCGATGAAATATTTTTTTGCAAGAGTTTCAAAGCGGTATGATTTCAACTTTATTACTTCAGTACCATATTCATCACCCCTATTAAAAATTCCATGGATACCGTTAACTCTTTTTTTAAAGAAATCCACTTCTCCATCAATATTAGAAACCACCGCGTTAATCGTGGTTATATCTTTCAGATCCTTCAGATAGTTGTTAAAGTTATCCGGCAATGCTTCTACAGCGTATACTTTTGCATGAGGAAAAACCTCCTTAAAGTATTGAGAATCTTTAGCGTCGAGCGCCCCGATTTCAACAATTGTCTGGATATCGCTCTCATTCGTAAACATTTGCTTAACCTTGCTTGCAAATGCAGGCATGGTTATAGACTTATTAAGATGATTTTCTAAATTGATAATTTTTTCCTCGGTTCCATTTTCAGAACTATTCTTCCACGATAGTTGTGTTTTTCTTTTACGAATAAGAGTTAACCCTGGATGAATTGGAATTGTCATCAGTTCAAATTCATCTTGATGTTTTTTTAATTCGTCAAGAGCTAAATATGCATCACCGCAATAACCTTTATCCGTATATTGCAAATTCTTCGGGTGTGTATCATGCAGCAAAATTATACCGTGATCATTTACAAAAGGAAAGTAATTCCAAAAATCTTTAAGAACGGATTCTTTGCAATGGTCGGCATCTATAAACAATAGATCAATTTTTAGGCTATTGGATTTAACCTGTTCAAAAAAATCATCGGTTGTACCATGGGAAAAAAAAGTCTTCTCGGATTTAGTCATCCACTGTCCGGCTTCCGGATTAATATCAACGCCAAAAAGATTTTCAGCGTATGGTACAATTTTATTAAAAAGCTCACATTGGTATAATCCCAACTCGACATACACTTTGGGCATTAGAGACTCCGCAAGTTTTTTTATAAAATCTTCGTGCCAGTTTTCTTTTGTTGCCGGGGTTGACTGTTGCATTACATAACTTCCTTTTCTAAGAAGAACATTTTCATTTCAGTGGTTTGTTGTTCAATGGTTTTTAATACTACCTGTTTGCACAATGGATAAACGCTTGCCATGCTTCTGTCGCAAGATTCTTTTGCTTCGGCAGAATTTATTTTGAGGTTCAATTCATAAGCATCATTGAAAATATTCAGCAGTTCATATTTAGTAACTGTGTTGGGAGAGTGAACATGAAATATCCCCTTTTGATATAGTCCGTTTTGAAAAATTCTTTCTATTACTTCAGCCAGATAAACTGTTGTAACACCGTTCCACAAATGATTTGTAAAGCCATTTACCTCTTTACCAAATTGACTTTTAGCCCACTCAAGCAGAGAACGGCTTTGCCCATTCTCTTCACCAATAATTGATGTCCTGAGAACCATGCAGTCTTTATTTTCGCC
>JAKAMS010000325.1 GCA_021812745.1 Bacteroidota bacterium
GCAAATGTTATTAATGACTCAACTTATAACAACAAGTGGACTTACGATCAAGGCGTTCTGCTTGAAGGATTGCACCAGTTAGGAAAACTTACCAAAGACGAAAAATATTTTAACTATATCAAAACCAACATAGATCAGTTTGTAACCGGTGACGGCAAAATAAAAACATATAAGTACATGGACTTTAATATTGATAATATTAATACCGGGCGGGAACTATTATACTTATACACAAAGACAAACGAGCAGAAATATAAAATCGCAGCAGACACTCTCAGAAAACAATTAGCTAATCAACCCAGAACAAAAAGCAACGGCTTTTGGCATAAGAAAATCTATCCTTATCAAATGTGGCTTGACGGCTTGTATATGGCTGAACCATTTTACGCGAAGTATTCAAAATTATTTAACGAACCTCAAAATTATGATGACATAGTCCATCAATTTGTATGGATTGAAAAACAGACGCGCGATAAAAAGACCGGACTTCTTTATCACGCATGGGATGAAAGCAAAGAGCAGAAGTGGGCGGATCCGAAAACAGGAAGATCGCCGCATTTCTGGTCTAGGGCAATGGGATGGTATGCAATGGCTCTTGTTGATGTTCTCGATTTCCTTCCGGAAAAGCAGAAGGGAAGAGGAGAGATAATTAAAATCCTGCAGCGGCTTAGCAATTCGTTGATGAAGTACCGCGATCCAAAAACAAATTTGTGGTATCAGGTTACAGATATGCCGAATAGAAAGGGCAATTATCTTGAAGCTTCGGCGTCATGCATGTTTACATATGCATTCGCAAAAGGCGCTAATAAAGGTTATCTGCCTAAAAAGTTTTTAGCTCAAGCAAAAAAATCTTTTGATGGAGTAATTAAAAATCTTATTACAATTGATAAAAATGGTTTTATAGATCTTCATAAAACTTGCAAAGGTGCCGGATTGGGCGGCAAGCCGTACCGCGACGGAAGTTTTGAATATTATATAAGCGAGCCGACTCGGACTAATGATCTTAAAGGACTCGGACCATTTATAAATGCGGCAGTAGAATTGGAAAAAGGAAAAGCTCTATAAGTAGAGGAACAATAAAATGAATAAGATAAATTTTATGAAAAAAATATTTTTTGTACTCGCTTTGACCGTATCGGTTTTCTTGTCTTACAACTTTTTTATCGAAGACAAACCAACTCTCTATCTTATCGGCGATTCTACAATGGCGGATAAACCGCTTGATGATAATCCTGAAAGAGGATGGGGACAATTGTTTCCAAATTTTTTCAATGATAATGTGGTTATAGAAAATCATGCTAAGAACGGGCGCAGTACAAAAAGCTTCATTGACCAAGGACTGTGGAAAGCGGTTTATGATAAGCTAAAACCGGGAGATTATGTTTTCATTCAGTTCGGACACAACGATTCGAAAATATCAGATACAACACGTTATGCTGAACCTCATACAGCGTACAAACAAAATTTGATACGGTATGTAAACGATTCACGGGCAAAAGGCGCTTTCCCAATTTTATTTACACCGGTTAACAGAAGAAAGTTTGACGATGACGGAAAATTTGTTGATCAGCACGGAGATTATCCAGGTGTTGTTCGTGAAGTTGCCAAATCATTAAATGTCCCGTTAATTGATCTTCACGCTAAAAGTCTGGAGCTGTTTTCAAAGTTGGGTGCTGAAGGAACAAAAAATTTATTTATAATGAGTGTCCCGCCAAAAACATACAAAGCATTACCTGATGGTAAAGTAGATAACACGCATTTCACACGGAGAGGCGCAATAATAATAGCTCAGATGGTTGTTGACGGCATCAAAGAATTGAAATTGCCGATTGTGAAGATGCTCAAACCGAATTACAAACATTCTGAAATTGCTAAAGGTAAAGTTGTTGCGCTTGATTATTTCTATAATCACGAGTTGAAAAAGGATGCCACCGGAAAGGAATATCAATACCATTATATATGGGAAGACAAAGAAAACTCAGGTTTCTCCAAGCTTGGCAACATCATAGAAAATTTTGGCGCTACACTTTATGAAATTCATAACGCTCCGGTTAAAGATGAGTTAAAAAACACAAGTATCTATATAATTGTTGATCCGGATACTCCGGCGGAAACAGCCCAGCCGAATTATATACAGGAAAATTCCATTGAAGAGATTGCCAATTGGGTGAAGGATGGCGGAGTGCTTGTATTAATGGGCAACGATAAGGGCAACTCGGAGTTTGAACATCTTAATAAACTTTCGGAAAGATTCGGAATTCATTTTAATGAAGTTAGTTTGAATAAAGTTGACGGTAAAAATTATGATATGGGAAAGTTCGATCTGTTCCCAAATCATCCACTCTTTGAAGGAATTAAAAAAATATATTTGAAAGAAATCAGCACATTTTCTCTGAAAGAGCCAGCACAATCTGTTCTCTCCAGAGGTGATGAAATAATTATGGCATCTTCTAATTATGGCAAGGGATTCGTTTTTGCGGTCGGAGATCCATGGTTATATAACGAATATATTGACCACCGCAAACTTCCGGAAGATTTTCAGAATTATAAGGCAGCGGAAAATTTATTTAATTGGCTACTTTCTAAAGCGGCTGTTGTTAAAAATTATAATTGAAAATGAAAAATATCATTAAAGTAATCATATCAATAATACTTCTGTTTGTTTCTAGTCAATCGGCATTTGCTAATGGCAAGGCAGATCTAATTGTAGCTAAAGATGGAAGCGGGAATTACAAAACAATTCAAGAAGCCGTTAATGCCGCTCCTCTTAAATCTGAAAAGCCGTTTGTCATTTACATTAAGAACGGTATCTACAATGAAAAAATCTTTATTGAGAAAAATTTTATTACTCTAATAGGCGAAGACAGAGACAGTACAAGAATAATTTATTCAGAGCTCCGCAGAAATTGGATTGCCGAACATCCCGGCAACGATTGGGGTGCGGCAGTGGTCAATATTGCCAATGGAGTTACAAATCTTTCTATAATAAATCTTACTGTTTATAATAATTACGGTTCAACTCATTCAAAAGAGGAAAAACCGAATGATCATCAATTTGCAATTAGAGGCGGCGGGACCAAAGTCGTAATTCTTAATTGCAACATAAAAGCCGACGGAGGCGATACACTCAGTTTATGGAATACCGTTGACGGAATGTATTATCACGCAAACTGCTATTTCGAAGGGTGGGTTGATTATGTGTGTCCGCGTGGATGGTGTTACATAACAGATTCAAAATTTTACGGACACAATTTAACGGCAAGTATTTGGCATGACGGCAGCAATAATCATAATCAGAAATTTGTAATTAGAAATTCCTTCTTTGATGGAGTAAAGGATTTCCCGCTCGGAAGAAATCACCGCGACGGGCAATTTTATCTTCTTGATTGTAAATTTTCTTCGAACATGGCGGATAAACCGATCTATCTGGCTCAGCCTGCTTCTACTTACAAATGGGGAGAGAGATATTTTTATTTTAATTGTCATCGCGATGGCGGAGATTACAATTGGTTCGCTGATAATCTTAACAAAGCGCCGGGCTCACCTTCTTCTAAGGAAATTACTGCAGAATGGACGTTTGCCGGGAAATGGAATCCTGAAAAAAATATTTCATCTTTTATTCCATTTGCATTTCAACCTTCTCCGGTTGATGGTATAAAAAATGTTTATGAAAAAAAGATTAAACTAACCTGGCAGCCGGTCTTTAAAGCAGCTTCATTCAATATTTATTTTGGCAATAAAGAGAATCCAAAATTTATAAAGAATGTTAAGATGAATGAATTTAATCCGGG
>JAKAMS010000326.1 GCA_021812745.1 Bacteroidota bacterium
GCGGCTGAATTACATGAGGATGACTTCCGATTATTAAATCGGCACCGCAATTAATTGCAAACTTCACTACTTCTCTTTGAAATGAGTTTGGTTTACGTTGATATTCTTCACCAAAATGAAAATAAACGAGCACAACATCGGCATTTTTCTTTCGCGCCGACTGAATATCAAGTTTAATCAAATTAGTATCAATAACGTTTACCAAGAATTTTTCATTTTTTGATATGTAATTTCCATTTAATCCGTATGTGTAAGCAAGAACCGCAAGTTTAATTCCGTTGATCTCAAATATCCGAATAGAGTCGCGGTCTCGTTGAGATTTGTAAGTGCCAGTAGAATTCATTCCGGCTGAACGAATTTTATCAACAGTACTTATTATTCCAATTTTACCTCTATCTAGACAGTGATTATTTGCTGTTAGCAAAAGATCAAATCCGGCATCTTTTAAAGCATCAAGATATTCTGCCGGAGAATTGAAAAATGGATAACCGCTGTAGCGATTTTCCTTTCCGGCAATTGTTGTTTCCAGATTTCCAATTGTTAGATCGGAAACAGATAAAATTTTTTTTACTTCTCTGAAATCTGGTTTGAAATCAAAACTGTCTTTGCTGACTCTTGCAAAATCCATCTGAGGAGAATGACACATCAAATCTCCGACAAACGAAATTGTAGCCGACTTAAGAGAATCGCTATCTTCTTTTTTTACTTTGGAAATTGGACATGAAAGAAATTGGAACCCGAAAACCGTTATTAAGGAAAGAATAAAAAAGTTTTTCATTATCAAAATGTGTTATCTAATTTCTAATAATTTTTCGGCATTTGGCAATTACAATATAGGGTATTAAATCTTTTGCATAAAAAAAATAGGTCGGGCTAAAACTAACCCGACCTATAAAACTAAAAGAAAACTTAAAGACTAGTTTCCGCCTTTAGCAGCTTTGCGTTGTGCTTTTGTATCTTGAACGTCATTACGCAAATCTTGAGTTAACTTCTTCAACTCGCTGAGACCTTTTCTCAAACGTGTGCCGGCAGCGGATTGCCCTTTATCGTAGAATTTTGCTACGTCGGGTTCTAGACCTTTTAAGAAGTCAATAAGTTTTAAATATTTTTCGTTCATGCTACCTCCTACTTTTAGTGAGTGATTTATTGAATTGAGTTTTCGAGTACTATTTCTGCTACATCTTTTACCTGAACTTCATCTTGTTTGTCAAAAGATTTTATTCCATCATTCATCATTGTCATGCAAAATGGGCATGCAGATGCCACAGTATCTGCTTTTGTTTTTATTGCTTCTTCTGCTCTATTATTATTGATTCGTGTTCCTTCGGTTTCTTCAAGAAACATTCTTCCTCCGCCTGCACCGCAGCAAAATCCTTTATCACGATTTCTATCCATCTCCAACAACTCAACACCTTTTATCATCTTCAAAGCATCCCGCGGCGAATCATAAATGCTGTTGTATCTGCCAAGATAACACGAATCATGATAAGTTATTTTTGATTTTACTTCTTCATTCTTGAGTTTAATCTTTCCTTCATCAAGAAGTTGATTGATCAATTCTGTATGATGTACAACTTCAAAATTTCCGCCGAATTGCGGATACTCATTTTTTAATGAGTTGTAACAATGAGGGCAGCCGGTAACAATTTTTTTGACGCCGTAATTGTTTAGCGTTTCAACGTTTTCCTGCATCATCATTTGAGCAAGATATTCATTTCCAAGACGGCGGGCAGTATCCCCATTACATTTTTCTTCAACACCAAGAATCCTAAAATCAACATTAGCATTCTTCATCAAAGTTGCAAACGCTTTCGTCACTTTTTGATACCTGGCATCAAACGAACCGGCGCATCCGACCCAAAACAAATATTCTGTATTTGGATCTTCAGCCATTGTCTTTATGTTCATTCCTTCTGCCCAGTTCGCTCTATCCTGCGCATTGAAAGCCCACGGAGTAAAGTTTGTTTCTATATTTTTAAATATTGTATTCAGTTCTGATGGGAAATTTGATTCGCCTAAAACAAGATTTCTTCTCATATCTACTATGGAATCAACATGCTCAATGGTAACAGGACATTCTTGTACACACGCCATACAAGTTGTACACGCCCAAAGTTCTTCGTCGGTAACATAGTTGTGTACTAACGTTTTTTGAACCATTTCGTTGTCATCGCCAGCTTTCGATAGAATCAAAGGAGCTTTATCTTGAGTGCGTTGACGGATGTTAACAATTATTTCGCGCGGTGATAACTTTTTTCCTGTTGTAGCTGCCGGACATGCTGAACTACACCTTCCGCATTCAGTACAAGAAAATCCATCAAGAATTTGTTTCCATGATAAATGTTCAAAATCGGCAACTCCGTATTGAGATAAATTTTCGTCTTCCAGATCCAATTTCTTTATCGCGTATTTTTTACTTCCGATTTTTGAGAAATAAACATTCGGAATAGAAGTGAATACATGAAAATGTTTTGAATAAGGAAGAAAATTCATAAACGCGAAAACAATTAGAATGTGCATCCACCAAAAAACTTCATACAAAAAGCGCGAGGTTTCACTTCCACCGTTAAAGAAAATTCCGCTCAGGTAAAATGAAACAGGACGTAATTCATAATCTGCCAAGGCAAAATTTGAATTGGCAATGTGTGTGATGTTCTGACCAAACATTGAAATCACAACACCGAGTATAAGCAGAAGTATTATAGCAGCATCAAGTTTGTGCCCTTTTACATTAAGCCGAGCTACTTTCTGAATAAATCTTCTATACAATGCAGATACAACTGAGATGATAACCAACACTCCAAAGATATCCTGAACAAGAGTAATTGCCGTATAAAATGGTCCGAGAAAACGCAAAGAGAATGACGGGAAAAATCCTTGGATAATTGCTTCACCCACAGCAAATAGGAAAAGCATAAAACCCCAGAAGATCAGAAAGTGAATTGCACCGGCAATAGGTTCTCGTAAAATTTTTGATTGTCCGAAAGCAATCTTTAAAACATTTTTTATCCTTTCATAAGGATTATCAAAGCGGTCTTCATTCTGACCAAGTTTAATGTATGATAGAATCCTTTTCAGATTATAGAAAAGAAAGCCAAAAGCAAAGAGAAATATAATTGAGAAAATTATCTGTTTGATCATACTTGGCATAACCATTAAGGAAGTTTAGGATACTTTTTAGAGATCGCTTTATAAATGCTGAACGCTGCAGCTGTTTTAATCAAATCCCAGACAGAAAAAATAATTGCGCCGCTGAACAAAGCATTATAATAATTACCATTCATAAAAAGAGCTAAGTAAGAAGCGCCGGCAAGTAGAATTAATAATTGTCCAACTACGAATGACAATAAGATTGTTACTGTTTTCTGATTTTTTTCTAAAATGTATCCGACTAAAAAAGCGGCAAACGGAAATGATATTAAAAAACCTCCGGTTGGACCAATCAAACGCGCAAATCCAAAACTGAATCCCGCAAAAACCGGTAAACCTATTACACCGGCAGCAAGATATATTAATTGACTGTATGCACCGTTACGTGAGCCGAGAAAAGCTCCGGAAAGTAAAACCAGCATTGTCTGAAGAGTAAATGGAACAGGCTGAGTAGGAACAGAAACTTGTGCGGCAAATGTTGTGAGAACAGCAAATGTAACTATCCAGAATAATTCCGAACTTCTTACTTTAATTAACGTTGTTACCAACGGATTATTTTTTACTTTTTCTTTAATTGCCATAAATTCCTCTAATTAAGATTTTTTATAAAAAATTT
>JAKAMS010000327.1 GCA_021812745.1 Bacteroidota bacterium
TAATCCCGGAAGAATTTATTAAAGCAATCGGCTGGACAATTTTTCATTCACTATGGCAGGGCGCCGTAATTTCAATTTTACTTGCCGGAGTATTATTAATGACCGGTAAAAAAAGCGCGCAACTTCGCTATAAGCTAACTGTTACCGCGCTCTTTTTCATGTTCGGAATTTCAGTTATTACGTTTGCACAGATTTATGGCTCTAATACAACGCGTAATTTAGAAACAGTTGAAGCCGCATCTGTCTCGACCATTAATTCAAACGTTTCCGAACAGATTGACACAACCACATTTAACAGCGAAAACAATTTTACCGGTTTGTTAAAATCTTATTTCGCGCAGCATTTGCCTCTGATTGTTACGATCTGGTTTTTCGGATTCCTCGTTTTCTCTTTCCGGTTTGTGGGCGGAGTTTTATATGTGCAGCGGCTGAGACATAACGGAATAAATCATGTAGATGATTCCTGGCTTTACAAATTGAAAGAGCTTTCCGGCAAATTCGGGTTGAACAAACTTGTCAGTATATCTGAATCAGGGAAAGTGAAAGCACCTATTACTATAGGATATTTGAAACCGTTGATTCTTCTGCCGATCGGAATGATAAGCGGACTGCCTAAAGAACAAGTTGAAGCGATCATTATTCACGAGTTAGCACATATAAAACGTTATGATTTTCTAATTAACCTTTTCCAAACATTCATCGAAACAATTTTCTTTTATCATCCCGCTGTTTGGTGGATTTCATCAACCATTAAAAATGAAAGAGAAAATTGCTGTGATGATCTTACGTTAAAATTGTGCGGCGGCTCGTTAATTTATTTCAAAGCACTTTACAATCTGCAGCAAATTTGTTCTGATGAAAATGAAATTGCACTTGCTGCAATAGGAAAGAAAAATCAATTATTTAGGAGGATAAATAGAATGAACTCTAATAATAGAATCACATCGTACGGGGTTAAGTTTGCGGCATTTGCCGTTCTGCTAATAGTCATCGCAGCGGCATCTGTATACTCAACTTCATCGGCAAAAGAGAATACTCGCGGCGTAATAGCGGCATCTTTTGTTAATCCGTTTAATTCTGATGACGGAAATAATCTTTTTACCCCGCCATCATGCGGTACACCGCTTGATCAAGACACAACTTCTATAAAGAAAGGTAAGAAAACATTTAAATTTTCCGATGACGATAAAAGATACAAAGCAAAATTGAATAACGGCAAGGTGGATGAATTATATATAGACGGTGAAAAAATTGACGAAAAAGAATTACCGAAATATGATGCGATGATAAATGACCGTCTGAACGAATTTGATTCCTCTATGAATGAATTCCGCGAGAACATGAAAGAATACAAAGAGAAAATGAAAGCATTTAAAGAAAAGATGAAAAAATTCAAGGGCAATCATGTTTTTAATTACGACTCTGATTTCGACTTTGATATTCCGCCAATTCCTGATATCTCCGTTAACATTCTCGATATGGACACAACCGAATGGCGAAAGATGGCAAAAGAGATTCAAAAGAATGTTTGCGACAATCTTTCCCGCCATCCGATACACATCCCGCATATCGAATTCAATAAAGACGAGTTCAGAAAATCCATGAAGCAATGGAAAGAAAATTTTAGAAAAGACTCGGCTAATTGGAAAGTTGATATGAAAGATTTCAAAGTCAACATGGAAAAATTTAAAGAAGAGATGAAAAAGTCCGGTCCTAACAGCGAAGCTTTCAAGAAAAGCATGGAAGATCTGAAAGTGAATATGGATAAGTTAAAAATAGAGATGAAAAATTTAAAAGATTTTATACATGAGACAAAGGCAGAACTTGTTAAAGACAACTTGATTAAAGAAGGAGACGATCTTGAAGATTTTACTCTTTCAAAAGACGAAATGATTGTAGGTGGGAAAAAGGTTTCGCCGGAACTTCACAAAAAATATTTAGAGATCTATAAGAAAAATTTTGGGAAAGAATTAACCGGGGATAAGAAGTTCAGAATTAATGATTAGCTAAGAACACTCCGTTCAGTTCTCTTTTCTTGACGAGAAGAGAGAGCTGAATTGGTTTACTTATTAAGATTTACCAACGCTTCCTTTATCAACTCTTCAATCGAAATATCCGGAGTCTTATCGGAAATAGCCCGTACCATTCGTTCTGCAACTTTTTGATTATAGCCAAGATTTACAAGCGCAGCAATTGCATCGGAAGGAACGCTAGATTTGCTGAAAGATACTCCGTCAATTATTTCAACCACCGATTCGACTTTATCGCGCAGTTCAATCACCATTCTTTCGGCGGTTTTTCTGCCTATACCGGGAATGGAAATCAGCCGCGATACATTTCCGCTTTTGAGCGCATCTTTCAGATCTTCAATTTGAATTCCGGATAAAATACTTTGCGCTGATTTTGGTCCGATGCCGCTGACTCCGATGAGCAGTTCGAACATCTCTTTTTCCGCCATTGTATAGAATCCGAAGAGATCCATTGCAGACTCACGAACGCTCAAATATGTGAAGAGAGACACTTCTTCTTTATCAGCAATTTTTTCAAATGTGCTGATTGAAATGTTTACTATGTAACCAACGCCGTTTACATCAACCAAAAGTTTCGTTGGTTTTTTCGAGATTATTTTTCCGTGCAGGTAACCAATCATAAAGTATTTAGTTATTCGCTTTTAGAAAAGTCCGCAAGCTTTAGTTAATAAAATATTGTTCTAAAGCTAAAGCTTGCGGTTAAGAAAGGCAAGATTAGAAATTATATGAAATCCCTATTTTTAAATTATTTAATCCGTAACCCCATGAGTTACCATCCTCAGTCGTTTCTGTTCTACTTAATGTCTCCTGTTGATTTCCGTTCCTATCTTTCCAATGAACCCAGCTATATGTACCATCCAAATTAAATTCTGCAAGCAATGATATTTTCTCGGTTACCAAACATTCAAGACCAATCGTTCCCTGAAGTCCTAATCCAAATGATGAAGAAGTCTGTTCATTGAATGAGTTACTTGCCGAATAATATGATGCGGCACTTCTGTCTTGCGTGTTTTCATTTGAGTATCTGGAAAAACTTACCATCGGCCCAATTCCAACATATAAACGTATCTCCTTCACGATATTTGAAATCCACAAATAATTAGCTATTAGATTAATAATTTGTGAGTCGGACGATCTGTCATTGTTAAACTTTTGTATATCGGATGGCGGATTATTAGAACCGCTACTGAAATAATTTTGCACCTGGTCTGAATTTGAAGAGGAGCCGTTTAATGCAAGGTCAACTTTAAATCTCATTCCGGTTGATGAGCTTAACATGTTTAGATACGAAAGTGAATATCCATTTACTAAATGGAACTGAATCTGAGAGTTACATTTTACCGAATCAGTTTGTGCAAAAAGTGAAATAGACGAGAAAAAGATTGTTAATGCAATTAGTGATGATTTTGTGCGCTTCATAATTCCCCGCTGGTTTATTAATATTTTTTTAGAAAGGATTTCCCCTACTTTAAATTCCAATTAAAGCAATTTAATTGCAAGAGAAAATTTTATGCCCCAATTACTCTATCCGGATTTTCCGCTATAAATTCTTTCCAGTTTTTACTTTTTTTTGAAAAAGAATTCACCTTGAACGCATGGCATATAGCAACTGCGAGCGCATCGCTTTCATCAAATTTCATTTTTGTTTTTCTAACAGCGAGAAGTTTTTTAATCATGAACTGCACTTGGTCTTTTGACGAAGCGCCGTTGC
>JAKAMS010000328.1 GCA_021812745.1 Bacteroidota bacterium
CTTCGGCAGCAAATTTTGTTGTTGCATCTACTGCTAGCGGAGCGGCAACAACGCCAATTCCATCAACTCCGGTCGGCGGACAAATTTTAGACAGTCCGCTTTCTGGAATAACTTTGTATTGGTCAGCATATTCTACACAAGTATTAGATTATGAAGTACGAATTTCGCAAAGTTCAAGTGTAGATATTAATGGTATGTTGAATCATCCGTTGGCAACTTCGAGCGGATATGTAACTACTGATCCGACTAAATCTATTTTAGTTAGCTCGATACCATACACTTTAACAGCTGGAGCTACATATTACTGGCAGGTAAGATCAAGATTGTCAACAAACAATGCGATTTTCTCTCCATGGTCAATGGTTGCTAGTTTCTCTACCGCCGCCGGATCTTCATCTGTAGTACCATTAGTTATTAGTCCAAACTATGGACAGCCGATAAATAATACAAGCGCAGTATTAACTTGGAAGATTCCGGTACCAACCGAATCCCATTTGAAATATGATTTACAATATTCAAAGAATGCTGATTTCAGTAATGCTCAAACAGAGACGAACCTTGATGAACCTGTAATGCAAGTAGCCGGATTAGATCAAAACTCTACTTATTATTGGAGAGTATTATCAAAGAACGATAATGGGTCGGTATCGAATTATTCGGCAACCGGAACATTTAAGACAAGCGGCGCAACATCTGTAGAAGGACAAGAAACAATACCGACAACATTTGAGTTATCACAAAACTATCCGAATCCATTCAATCCAACAACAAGAATCACTTACGCACTTCCTCAGAATGCATATGTAACTATTAAGGTTTACGATATGTTAGGCAGGGAAGTAAGAACATTAGTAAGTAGCGAGATGTTGGCTGGAAATCATTCAGTTGAGTGGAGAGGAGAGAACAATGTAGGTGGAAAAGTAGCAAGCGGTGCGTACATATATAGAATAACCGCAGGCAGTTTTGTTTCCACAAAGAAAATGTTATTGCTTAAGTAAATAAGTAATAACAATTCAACTATAAGAGAGATAACTCAAAAAAAAAAGAAAAGAGGAAGAGAAATGAAAAAAATAAGTGCATCACTCTTTTTGTTGTTCGTGCTGGCGGTAATAGGTTTAGCCCTTTACGCATGCCACCAAGCGTATTTTGTATAGAGCAAAAATATAGATCCAATAATTATGAGAAGGTCACCAAGATTGGTGACCTTTTTTTTTAACTGAGTTACACTTATTATATTGCGATCGTAATTATTCCAAGTTAAAAATGAAAATCGCGTACAAAAAATATTTACTAGAGCTGAAACATCAGTTCACAATAGCTTACAGTTCCAGAAAGACTACGCCAGTTGTTTTGATAAAGATTGAGCACAATGGATCAGCCGGTTATGGAGAAGCATCTTTACCGCCGTATCTGCCGGAGACTCAAGATAGTGTGATTGAATTTTTGAAAAATATAGCAAAAAAAAATTATGAAGATATTTCTAATTTGCCGCAGCTACTTAGAAATGTTGATGATATAGCTCCCAATAACACGGCGGCTAAAGCTGCAATTGATATTGCTCTGCATGATCTGGCTGGTAAGATTAATCATGAACCTTGCTATAAATATTTGAACATCTCTAAAAGTATTCTGCCATCTACATCTTTCACAATAGGAATTGATGAACCGAAAATAATGAAAAAGAAGATACGAGAAGCGGAACAATTCAAAATTCTTAAAGTGAAGTTAGGCACTGGGCAGGATGAGGAGATTATCAAACTTATTAGAGAAGAAACAGATAAGCCTCTTTATGTTGATATCAACCAAGGATGGAAAGATTTACACTATGCGGTTAATATGTCTAATTGGCTTCATCAGCAGAATGTTTTGTTGATAGAACAACCGTTTAACAAAAATGATTTAGAAAGCAGTGCGCGGCTAACCGAGAAATCTCCCATACCAATAATTGCAGACGAATCTATGCAGAGATTGAGCGATATAGAGAAGATTAAAAATTCATTCACTGGTATAAATATCAAATTGATGAAATGTACCGGAATGAATGAAGCCGATAAGATAATTAAAGTTGCACGTCAGCATGGACTTAAAATTATGCTCGGCTGCATGACCGAAACCTCTTGCGCAATTTCAGCTGCCATTCAATTTGCATCTTTAGTTGATTATGCAGACCTAGACGGCAATTTGCTCATCACAAATGATCCTTTTAAAGGGAAAACAATAGAAGAAGGAATTTTACAAACATCTGGTAAAGACGGGCTAGGCATTGAATTAAAAGAAGAAATTGACTTTACTGAATTATAAATATTGATGGCAGTTATGCAGTTTAATCTTCTTACTCAATTGATTATATTTTCACTACCAAATATTTGAGGAGAAATAATATGCCAAAGAATTATGTCTCTAACAAAGATGAAACTGTTCGTATGTTTGAGAATGATTTTTTGGAAACGCTATCGCGTGTCCATTGGACAGTTCCCCTATGGTTATTTATTCCGATAATATTATTTCTTCTGTACGAAGGTTTTTACGTTTTCTCATTATCATTCTTGAGATCTATCTTCTTAATTGTATCCGGATTATTTGTGTGGACATTTACTGAATACAGTCTGCATAGATTTGTTTTCCACTATAAGCCGAAAAGTAACTGGGGAAAGCGGCTGCATTTTATTGTTCACGGCGTTCATCACGATTATCCAAAAGATTCAAAACGACTGGTTATGCCGCCATCGGTTAGTCTTCCGCTTGCCTCCTTGTTTTTTATTCTATTTAATTATTTGTTCAGCAATGCTAATGTGTTCCCGTTTTTTGCCGGATTTTTGATTGGCTACTTATTCTATGATATCAGTCATTATGCCATTCATCATTTTAATATGCACAGCAAATTTTGGCTTTGGATAAAAAATCATCATTCAAAACATCATTACCAAAATCCAAATTTAGGTTACGGAGTAAGTCAACCGACTTGGGATTATGTTTTTGGAACATCATTCTCCGCAAAAGAAAAATCATTACAGAATGAAACTGAAAGCATACAATAGATGCGGCAAGTGATACTAAAAAATATTTTCAGTTAAAGGAAAACATTTAATGTCCCATCGTTCTAAAATTATTTTTTATCTCTTTCTCCTCGGTGTATTACCAGGCTGTACATTAAATCTTAAAGCCGAGCCTGAAATATTCGTTCGCTTTAACCAAGCCGGATTTACTCCAAATGATATTAAGACTGCGGTAGTTCTTTCGACAAATAATCTTGAAGGAAGAGCTATCTCGCTAATGGAAGGCAAGAAGGGAAAAAAAGTTATTTCAATTTTGTTCGGAATGAATCAGGGCGCTTATGGAAATTTCCCTTTCACATATTTACTAGACTTCACTCAGATAAAAAATGCTGGAGATTATTATTTCCAATATGCAAATCAGAAAACTTATTCATTCAAGATCAGCAAAAATGTTTTTAATGGAATTGCAGATTCACTACTTCAATTTTTCCGAGTTCAAAGGTGCGGTTACACAAATCCATTTCTTCATAAAATTTGTCACATCTCCGATGCCACAAGTCTAATTGAAGGGAAACAAACTATTGCCAAAACTATTGATGTTACTGGCGGTTGGCACGATGCAGGTGACTATGTGAAATTCCTGAATACAACTGCTTTTTCAACTTATCTTTTATTGTTCTCTTATGATTTTGACCCGGTTAGGTTTGGATTTGATGATAATAAAAACGGTATTCCCGATATTCT
>JAKAMS010000329.1 GCA_021812745.1 Bacteroidota bacterium
ACTTTGAAAAGCCGAAATCAAAAACTTAATTTCAAGTGGCAATAATAAATTTTAAAATGAAGCGACCTGAAATCTGGCAAAAAAATCTTATAGCGCTTGCGGTTAGTCAATTTTTCTACCGGGCAGGAACACGAAGTTTGATTCCATTCCTTCCACTTTTTATTCATGATCTAGGAAGAACATCCGCAACATCAACTGCCATTTGGAGCGGATGGATATTTGCCGCTCCATTTATCGTTTCATTTTTTACAACTCCTTTGTGGGGGAGCTTCGGCGATAAATTCGGGCGAAAGCTGATTACGTTGCTGGCTGTATTTGGTTTTGCCGCCTCACAGTTTTTAATGGGATTGTCGTCAAATCTTACTCAACTGCTAATTTTTGCGGCGCTTCAGGAAATTATGGGCGGCTGTTATCCCGCTGCTATTTCTTTGACAGCATCGAATACACCTAAAGAAAAAACCGCTTACGCGCTTGGTATTATACAATTTGCTAACGGAAGCGGAAACGTTGTTGGTCCAATCATTGGCGGAATTCTTGCCGATCTGTTTGGTTATAGAGATGTTTTTTTTCTAGTTGCATTAACTGTCGCATTATCTGGGCTTTTAGTTTTATTTTTTGTTGAAGAAGAAAATTTTGAATTGAAAAAACATTTTTACTATTCTTTCATCAATAATTGGAGACATATATTTACCAAAAGAGTTCTACTTTCGTGCGGTTTCTTTTTATTGATCTATTCACTAAGTGTTTCTATGCTTCGTCCAACTTTCTCCCTTTTTATACAATCACTTGATTTCAATGCACGAACATCAACGCTAACGGGAATTTTACTGGGAGTTTACGGCGGAACTTCCGCAGTTGCTTCTGCATTGTTTGGAAAATTTCTTCAAAAGTTTGGTATAAAATCTCTTACTTTTTATACCGTTTTGATTGCATCGCTTTCTTCTATATTGATTGCGGCTTCTTCGACAATTACAATGATCTCGGTTTTTCTAATTCTCTCCGGATTTTCACTTGGTTTAATTTTGCCTCTTATTTATACTCTTCTTACAAATAATACCGAGAGCGACCGCAAAGCCGGAGTATTTGGCATTGGCTCAAGTTTTCAAATTATAGGTAATCTCGTTGGGTCTGCTTTTTCTGGATTGATTGTTGCAAGTTTAGGCATAAGTGCCCCATTTGTCGTAGCCGGATTGCTGTTTCTGTTCGTCATTCCTATTTCTAAATTTGGATTGCAAATGAATGCTTCTAAACCTTGAAAGACTAGAAGTAATTTGGTCGTGAAGTTGATTGTTGTATTAGCTATATTTTAGACAGTTAATATGGTTGGTTTTGCAATCATGCTGGCAATTCAATACATATCAAAAAATCACTCCTCCTTTTTTTCTTACCGTTGTACAACTTTAACAATACATAAATTAACGCGGAGCTAAAAATGAGAACAAGATTTTTTTTATTCGTTTCATTTTTGTTTTGCTTGAATCTTTCGGCTCAACAGCCAAGTGTAGATTATTCAGACCCGAAAGAAGTTGCACAAAAATTTCTTGAACTCTATTTCAAAGGCGATTGGTTTGGCGCTTGTAAACTTTGCGCATGCGAGGGCGCTGAAGATCAGATATCTTTCATGATAAGAAAAATGGATGAGCGGGATAATGTAACAGATGATTCGAAATGTACTTTCACGCTGGACAAATTTGAACTTGATAAAGACAGTCTCTCCGGAAAATATTTTTATACTAAAACATGCCCCGGCGAAGAGAAACCTCACAAAAATCGAATAACTATGAAAAAAATCGGAGATAGGTGGTTAGTTGAATATATTTATAAACGAGATAAATTTTTATAAATTGATTACTATATAGAGCAAAGATAAATTTTAATTTCTTGCTGATATTTTTTTAATTTTATAAACAGTTCTAACAAGTTTTCTTAAGGAAAAGAAGTGAAAAAAAACAGGCGCCAAAAGGTATTTCGTTACGAGAATAAAAATGAACCATTACTTCCACGCCGCCTTTTCATAAGGCGGGCAATTAACCATCTGCTGTTAGGCATTCTTACTATTTTCATCTCATTAATGATTGGCATTCTCGGTTATCGTTTTATTGAAGGAATGAACTGGATTGATTCACTTCTAAATGCTTCGATGATTCTTGGCGGAATGGGACCGGTTGGAGAAATGCACCGGGATGCCGGAAAATTTTTCGCTTCCATGTACGCGCTTTTTTCCGGAATAATTTTTTTAGTTACAGTCGGAATTATTATCGCTCCTGCCTTACATCGTTTTTTACACCGATTACACGTAGAAGATGAAGAGAGCCAATAAATTTTATTTTCATGCTTCTGAAAAGAAAACCTCCTCTTTTTTTTCTTAACAGACTTTTCTATCAAATAAATTTCATACTATGAAAACTGTCTTCCTTAATTGTGAAGAAATAAATTTTCTTTTCTTATTTTGCAGTCAACAAGTTTGCGCAATTTATTTTAGATAATTTACTATCAGCTTGTACGATTGTCGGCAGTTAGATATTACCGAGACAAAAAGAGGATTAAGTAATAATGAAATTTGCTAAAATATTCTTTACTGTTTTTTTAACTTCTTATTTATTCTTATTGAGTGGCTGCGGAAAAAAGAATCAAAACGAGCCGGTAGAAATGACAATCAACCTTTATATGGTTGCGCCTGAAAGTTCTAGACTTATGGGCAAATCTATTGATTGCAATGAAATTCTTGTTCCGATCTCCAAAACAATTCTAATTGAGAAAAACGAAGTAGAGTCAGCACTAACAGAATTATTTGCGGCAAAAGATACAGACGAATTGAAAAACTATATTAAAGGTCCAGGCTTAATTCTATATCAGGCAACAGTATCAAATGGAATTGCGGAGGTATACATCAAAGGTGATTTTGCTATAACCAATATTTGTGATATATCCCGCATAAGAGAACAACTTTATGAAACGGCAAAACAATTTCCGGATGTAAAAGAAGTGAAAATTTTTATCAACGCACAATCTCTGGAATCATATCTTTCAATTTTGAAACAAGGGTTTAATTAATGGATTGGATTTATATTCTAATCGCATCCGTATTTGAAATTTCGTGGGCAGTTGGACTAAAATATTCAGATGGCTTTACGCATTTAAAAGCTACTGTTTTTACGGTTATCACAATGATTCTAAGTTATGTTTTTCTTTCGATTGGAGCTAAAAATATTCCTATAGGGACGGCTTATGCAGTGTGGACCGGTATTGGCGCCGTTGGAACAGCAGTTTACGGAATACTTTTCTTTGATGAACCCCGTGATTTATTACGAATAGCTTTTATTTTTTTAATCGTAATTGGAATTATTGGATTACGCCTCACTTACAAAGCCAGTTAATATGAAAAAACTTACACACGACGAGATATCACAAAACCGCAGCACACTCGACAACATTCACACCGTAAAAAAACTTCCGGTGTATGTTATACTTGACAGCATTCGCAGCAGTTATAATGTTGGCTCAATATTCCGTACATCCGACGGCGCGATGATTGAGAAACTTTTTTTATGCGGTTACACACCGCATCCTCCAAAGAAAGAAGTTTTGAAAACCGCACTCGGTTCACAGGATAGTGTTATTTGGGAATACGCAAAAGATGCAAAAGAAGTAATACTGAATTTGAAAAAAATTGGAATAAAGATATGCGCGCTTGAACTTACAGAATCAAGTATCCCGCATTACAATTTGACTAAAGACA
>JAKAMS010000330.1 GCA_021812745.1 Bacteroidota bacterium
TTATTGGCTTAGTTAGCTTTTGTGCAAAGAGCAATGAAATTATAAATCCTAAAACAGCAATAACAATTGTTAACAGAGCTGTACTTCTTTTTATACTGCTTAAACTCTTATCGTAATTATCCAGCGAAAGACCGATATGAATCCATCCCCAAGAAACACCGGAGAACTCTACTTTGAATGATTTATGAAAGACTTTTTTATTCACTAGACTGCTAAAAATTATTTGACCTTTATTATCGGAACCGGTTGGAAGCCAGAATCCGCTGTATTTAGTCTCCATCCAATTATCTTTTGTGTGAACTAAAGAATAGCCGTCATTTCTGGTTACTACAACGTATAAAATTGATTTACTGTTGCTAACTAGTTGTAAACAATTGTCAACAACCGATCCATAATCTTCTGTGATAAGCGCAGATTCATTAGCATGAAGTATAGCTGAAGCCATATCTACAGCTTCGCTATTCATTCTTTCGAGTACCAAATTTTCTTGAAAAGGGATTGTATAAAAAACAAATGCAACCACAGTAAAAATTATAAGCGCCCACACCCAAAGTGTTGTCCTCCAGACAATCTTTTGCTCTTTTAAAAACGCATATATTTTCTTTGAATGTTTTACCATAGCTCTAATTCTGTGCAATAATTGTTGAACTATTTCTTCTTTTTATTACGGTTTTTATTGTATAAATCCATCACCTGTTTGGTGCTTTCAAGATCTTTCTCAGAAACTTCAATGAGTTTTTTTACTTTAAAAACTTTTAGGATATTATTGCCATCCGATGTAAGATGGGCACCTTTAGCACCGTCAATAAATAATTTGACTCTGCTTGGCTCCGTTTCTTTTCTATAAACCGCAAAAGAGAGAACCAAATCGGGAGAAGTTTCAATAACTTTTATTGACTTTTTGATCTGAGGATTGAGCATACAAATTACATCGAATGTTTTTTCCAATACAATTGCACAATCGGATTTTTTAAAAAACACTGAATAGATTGCATTAGGTTCTCTGTCCTCAATTTTTACTTTGTTGAAAAATGATTCTTTAGTCGTTTTTTTCTGTGATGATAAAAGATTACTTAACCATATATCAATAAAAGGATTTTGGTTTACATTAGACTGCGCTAATGTTTTTTGCGAAAGATTTGCAAGGTTATCAAATCCGGAATCATTACGTGTCAATAGAACGTATTGCGAATAAATATTTTCATCAATAAGACCGGCAACACCAGGTAATAGATTAAACTTGTCTTTTAGCGCATAATAATCCGGAAAGGTGATACCTAAAATATCTACTTCTTTCTTTTGTAAAGCGTCTTGCATTGCTTCAATTGAAGTGTAAAGATGAGGAATGAATTCTATTTTTTTATTGTACTCTAACAAAAGGTTTTTTTGCAATACTTTTGCCCAGACAACGATTGCCGCGTTAGCATCTTCGGGTTTTGAATCCTGAAAAATAATTGTACTGTAACCTAACCTTATCTGAATTGCCGTTTGTTGATTCTCTACTTTCTCTTGTGCTAACAAAAAATAATTCATGAAGATAGCAACAAACACCAAAAGCAATATTTTCTGAAAAGGAGTTTTCATTTTTTTTTACCGTAAAATCTTTTTAATAAAAGTTATTGCCATTAGTTCTTTCTTGAATGAAAATTTAATAATTCCGTTAGGTTACTTTTTATTTGATTTATAGTATTCATCAATCAACTTTTTAGTGCTCGTCAGGTCTTTGTCCGTAATTTCTACTAGTCTCTTTATTTTGAACAGTTTAATAATATTTTGCCCTTCAGGAGTCTTTTGAATATTTGCACCTAAACTATGCAGTATATCCAATACTTTTTTTTCGCTGCTTTTTCTATAAACAGTAACAATATTCAGTAGTTCAGGTGATGTAGCTATAATTTTAAGAGAAGAATTGAATTGAGGATTAAGTGTGCAAAGTGTATTAAATACGCTTTTTTGAATAATTGCACAATCGGCTTTCTTAAAAAATACAGAATAAACCGCATTAGGTTCTTTCTCTTCTATTCTAGCTGTCTTAAAGAACGTCTTTTTGGTCTCTCCATTTTTTCGCTTTAGTAAACTTTCCAACCAGATATCAATAAGAGGATTAAATTTTTCTTTTGGTTGTGCAAGGGTTTTTCCCCGTAAATCGGAAATATTATTAAAATTAGAATCTTTACGTGTCAGAAGAACATACTCTAAAAAAGGAGAATCATCAATTATTCCTGCTAATGATGGAATAAGGTTATATTTTTCTTTCAAATCAAAATATTGCTGTGAAGTGAGCACCAGTATATCAAGCTCATTTTTATTAAGAGCAGCTTTTAGCTCATCTAAGGAATAATAGATTGAAGCGGTAAGATCGAGTTTAAGGTTAAGGTCGGCGTATAAAGTTTTTTTTAATGTTTCCGCCCAAACATATATTGCAGCATTAGCATCTTGCGGCTTTGTATCTTGAAATGCAAGATCACTATAACCCAATTTAACCTGAGTTACGTTCTTATCTTTTTGTTCTCCATCCCCGTTTTTACTATTACCAAAAGTATTTACGAGCGTAAATGAAAGAAATATCAATAACAATTTTAGAAATATTATTTTCACTTTATCCAAGTAATTATGTCTTTCGTTCTTTCCTAGAAAATCGTTTTGCAACATTTATTTTTTAAAATAATGGTCATCTAATTTTGAAATCACATTAATAATTTTTTTAATAGCTAACTCTACTTTTCCACCAGTTCCTTGACTTAATGATTTTCGTTTGCAAAAACCAATTGCAGTTCAGCTTCAAATTGCGACCCTTCGTAACGGATTAGTTGGTATTGGGCTTTCATAATAGATTCCGTTATTTGCGCCTGCATCAAATCTTTCAATTCCATAATATCGCTGAAGTAAGCTTTTTCAACCAAATCTCTATCCTCCGAAGATGACATCATTGCTTCTTTCGAAGAAGCTTCTCTTTCTTTAGCAGCAACCATTTTGTTATACAAATACTGAATTTTTAATGTAATTCCTTTGCGTAATAATTCTTTTTGTTCAGTTAACCGTTTATAATTTGCCGTTGCTTCATCCACCATTCCGGATGTTCTATATCCGTTGAAAATGCTTAATTGAACCCCTAAACCGATCATCCAAATATTTTTATTATCGGCTGTCATTATACCTGCATCGTAAGGAGAAATTATTTTTCTGTAGCTTCCAAACAAAGCTACCGATGGATAGTAATCGCTCTTTGCTTCATCTATCTTCGATTCGTAAACCTTCAAACCATTTCCTACTTTCGCAATCATCGGGTTGGAATTGATGGCTGCATTTATCAATTCATCCAGAGACAATCCGTTAACGATAAGCGGGATTTCGTTTTCGGAAAGTTTTACTTTTGTTTGCCATTCCAGTCCCATAGCATTAACTAAAGCAGCTAAAGCAATTCTTTGTTCTCCTGATATTTGTGCAACAACAGATTTAATTGCTTCAACCATGGTTTTGTTTTTTAGATAATCAGATTTAGTTACTTTTCCCGATCCTTTTTGATATAGGGATTCAGTCAGAGACAATGTTGAGTTCAATCTTTCATATGCCTCAGTTGCAATCTCTTCTAACTTAGTTGCCAAAATTACCGCGTAGTAAAGTTTTTTAGTCTGAAATATTATTTCTGCATCAGTTGCCCGTGAATCTTCTTTAGCGGCATCAAGCCCTGCTTCTGCCTGGGAAACTAAAGATGATATCTTACCTCCGGT
>JAKAMS010000331.1 GCA_021812745.1 Bacteroidota bacterium
CGCCGCGCAAGCGCAGTTCGCAGTGATGGCAACAGACCGTTGAAATCTCTCAGCGATATGTTGAAAGGTAAACAAGGTCGTTTCCGTCAGAACTTACTCGGAAAACGTGTTGATTATTCGGGACGTTCTGTAATTGTTGTTGGTCCTGAATTAAAATTACATCAATGCGGTCTGCCGAAAGATATGGCTGTTGAATTATTCAAACCATTTATAATTCGCAAATTAATTGAACGCGGGCATTTCAAAACTGTAAAGAGTGCGAGAAAAGCAGTTGATAGAAAAGACGCGATGATTTGGGATATTCTTGAAAAATTAATTGATGGGCATCCGGTTATGTTAAACCGTGCGCCTACATTGCATCGTCTTGGTATTCAAGCGTTTCAGCCAATTTTGATTGATGGAAAAGCAATTCAATTACATCCGTTAGTTTGTACAGCTTTCAATGCGGATTTTGACGGTGATCAGATGGCTGTTCACGTTCCGCTATCTTATGAAGCTCAGCTCGAAGCATCTGTTCTAATGCTTAGCAGTCATAATATTCTTTCTCCTCAGAACGGTTTACCAATTGTTCTTCCTTCACAGGATATCGTTCTTGGTCTTTACTATTTGACAAAATTAAGACCTGGTGCAAAAGGAGAAGGAAAGATATTTTCTAATGTTGCAGAAGTTTTAATCGCATACAATTCTAAAGCTGTAGATCTTCATGCTAAGATTAAAGTTAGAATTGATGCTCAGATGATAGAGACAACAGTTGGTCGCGTTATTTTCAATGAAATAGTTCCTAAGGAAATGGGTTACATTAACGAACTTCTCGTTAAGAAAAGTTTCTCCGGATTCATTTACAAAATGTTTATTAAGATCGGAAATGAAAAGACCGCAATCTTCTTAGATGATTTGAAAGAATTAGGTTATAGATACGCAACCGCTGCCGGTATTTCAATCAGCTTTAGCGATATGATTGTTCCGGACGAAAAAGTAAAATTAATTGATGATTCGAATAAAAAAGTATCCGGAATTTTGAATGAGCATGAACAAGGTTTGATTACTGATGCCGAACGTTATAATAAGATTGTTGACGTTTGGACTCATACTACAAATAACGTTGCAAAGTCATTGATGGATAGAATTAAAACAGATCAAGGTGGATTTAACTCTCTTCACATGATGGTTGATTCCGGTGCAAGAGGTTCGCAAGATCAAGTTCGTCAGCTTGCCGGTATGCGTGGTTTGATGATGAAACCACAAAAGAGCTTAACCGGTCAATCTGGTGAAATTATTGAAAATCCAATCGTCGCAAATTTTAAGGAAGGATTATCAGTATTAGAATATTTCATATCAACACACGGTGCGCGTAAAGGTCTTGCTGATACAGCTTTGAAAACTGCCGATGCCGGTTATCTAACACGCCGTTTGTGTGATGTTGCTCAAGATGTAATTATAACGGAGCTTGACTGCGGCACAATTCGTGGCGTATACATTTCTGCATTGAAAGATGTTGAACTCGAAAGAGAACCTTTGGCAGAAAGAATCATAGGCCGTGTTGCCCAAGAAGATGTTTACGATCCCCGCACAGATGATTTGTTGATTGAAGCTGGCGAAGTTATAACCGAAGAAATTGCAGAAAAAATTGACGAAGCAAATATTGATCAAGTTTACATCCGTACAGTTTTAACTTGTGAAGCAAAACGCGGTGTTTGTGCAAAATGTTATGGACGTAATTTAACAACGGGACAGTTAGTTGAAAATGGAGAAGCTGTAGGAATTATTGCTGCTCAATCTATCGGTGAACCTGGTACACAGTTAACATTGCGTACATTCCATTTGGGCGGAACTTCTTCGCGTATTGCAAGTCAATCGCAAGTTGAAGCAAATGTCAACGGAACAATTAAATTAGATCGTTTAACATTTGTAGAGAAAACTGATTTCTTTGGTAAAGTTAAAGTTGTAATTGGTCGCCGAGGTTCAATAGGAATTTATGATGATGATAATAGACAAATAAAGAAATTTGATGTCCCTTATGGCGCAGAATTGATGGTAAACGAAGGTCAAGAAATTAAGAAAGGTCAGCCGCTTTATAATCACGATCCTTATAACTCAGTAATTGTGGCAGACGTAAATGGTAAAGTTTCTTTTGTCGATTTGATTGATAACGTTACAATACAGCAAGTCGCTGATGAACAAACCGGACACGTTCAAAAAGTTGTTATCGAATCAAAAGATAAAACTTTGACTCCTAGTATCTCAATAAAAGATAATAAAGGAAACGAAAAAGTATTTAACATTCCTACCCGCGCTTATTTATCTGTTGAAGAAGGAGAAGAAATTCAAGCTGGAACTATTCTAGCAAAAATTTCAAAATCCTCAACTAAGTCACGCGACATTACAGGCGGTTTACCTAGAGTAACAGAACTTTTCGAAGCTCGTCGCCCACATGATCCTGCGGTAGTTTCTGAAATTGAAGGTAAAGTTAAATTTGGTGCCCGTAAAAAAGGTTCTCGCGAAATTATTGTTGAATCACTTGACGGCTCAATTCAAAAAGTATACAATATTGCTTATGGAAAACATACTCTAGTTCAAGAAGGCGATGAAATTCCAGCCGGCGAAAAAATAACCGATGGTCCAACTGATCCGCACGATATTCTAAAAATCAAAGGAACTAATGCAGTTCAAGAATATTTAGTGAATGAGATTCAAGATGTTTACCGTTTACAAGGTGTTAAAATTAATGATAAACATATTGAAGTTATAGTACGCCAGATGTTGCAAAAACTTCAAGTTATTTCAGCTGGTGATACTATCTTTATTGAAGAGGATTTAGTTGATAGAAATAAATTTATCGACGAAAATGAAAAAATCAAACAAATGGTTTTCATCTCAGATCCAGGACAATCGAAATTTAAAATGGGTCAACTAATTACGAGAGCAAAATATAGAGAAATTAATGCGGACCTAACAAGGAAGAGCAAAAAACCTATGAAAGTTCGTGATGCCGAGCCAGCTACTTTTGATAATATTTTGCTGGGAATTACTCATGCTGCTTTATCTACCGAAAGTTTTATATCTGCAGCTTCTTTCCAAGAAACAACTAAAGTATTAACGAATGCCGCTACAGAGGCTCGTGTTGATACTTTGATTGGTCTTAAAGAAAATGTGGTTATGGGACATTTAATTCCAGCTGGTACAGGGCTTAAAAAGTATAAAAACATAATACTAACCAGTGATGAAGTAGAAACAGTTGTACCTGAGGAAGTATTAGAAACAGAAAAACAATCACTTTAGTAATAAAGTTGAAAAATAAGAACAGACTTTCTTGACAATTGAAATGAATATCAATAAATTTCAAGTCTGAATTTTAATACAAAATATTAGTTGTGGAGGTATTTACGTGCCAACGATAAACCAGTTGGTTAGAAAAGGTAGAGTAGTTGTTTCGTCGAAGAATAAAGCTCCGGCGTTAGATGCTTGCCCTCAAAAAAGAGGTGTTTGCACAAGAGTTTATACAACAACTCCCAAGAAACCAAATTCAGCTTTAAGAAAGGTTGCGAGAGTTCGTTTAACAAACGGAATTGAGGTTACGGCTTACATTCCTGGCGAAGGACATAATTTGCAAGAGCACTCTATTGTTTTAATTAGAGGCGGTAGAGTAAAAGATTTACCTGGCGTTCGTTATCATATAATTCGTGGCACACTTGATACAAGTGGAGTGGAAGATAGAAAGA
>JAKAMS010000332.1 GCA_021812745.1 Bacteroidota bacterium
GATATAGTATAAAACCAATGAACAATTCGATTGTAGTTCCGGATACTCTTCGCGGTGATGACCGTTTCTTTTTGATTGATTCCACTAGAACTCTGAAACCGAAAATCTATTATAAAAAAGTGTTCGTAAATTTAAGAAATCAATCAAACAGCGCAGATTATATTGCAATCACAAATAAAAAATTTATTAAAAACGTTTCAGATTATTCCGCATTTATTTCACAAAGTTATAATGTAAAAACCAGTGTAATAGATGTAGACGATATTTATGATGAATTCGCCTATGGATTTTTTCAGCCGGAGGCGATTCGCGACTTCTTAGTTACTACTCACACTGTCTGGCAAGCTCCATTTCCCAATTATGTTTTTTTGATTGGAGGAGCGACATACGATTATCTCGGAAACAAAACGAAGTTTCAAGGTGCACCGCCGGTAGTAAATTATGTACCATCGTTCGGATCGCCCGTTAGTGACGCCTGGTTTGTAATCTGGGATACTACAGGCGCGTACATACCACAAATGAATATCGGAAGACTTCCGATTTCTAAGAATGAAGAACTGTTATGGTATATGCAAAAACATCAGCAATATATAAAACAAAACAACAGTGCATGGAATAAGAGATATTTATTCTTCTCCGGTGGAACCGGTAACGATCAAAATCAAATTGATATACTGCGTAACACAAATAATTATATAATCAATAATTATGTAATTCCTCAGCCGATTGGAGGAATATCTACGCATTTTTACAAAACGATTAATCCTACCACAAATTTTGGGCACTATACAACTCAACAAATACAAACAGCATTAGACAGCGGTAGTGTGTTTATATCATATCTGGGGCACAGCGGAACTCAAACTTGGGATAATTCAATTACAGATCCGGGGCAGTTGAGAAACAAGATTGATCGCTTTCCGCTTATCACAGATTTTGGATGCTCGACTGCAAAATTTGCAGAACCGGATGTAGTTTCATTTTCTCAATTGTTTGTTGAAAGTCAATCAGGTCAAGCAATAGCTTATATCGGAAATTCATCTTTAGGTTTTACTTCGACCTCTTTTACTTTCCCGCAAATATTTTATAAAAAAATTTTAGTTGATTCTGTTTATACGATTGGAGATGCGCACCGTTTAGCTAAATTGGATCTCGTTAATACTTATGGATCATCTTCAACTTATAAATTATTTTGTCTTACCAACACTCTTATTGGAGACCCGATAGTAAAATTGCCAATTCCGGGAAAACCTAATCTTGTAATCACTCCCGATGGAATAAAATATCAAGCGAGTCCTATCATAGATTCCGATGACAGCCTGAAAATGTCTATTAGATATTTCAATTACGGAAGAGTTGATCAAGATACATTCACTATCTCAATTAATTCTTCCTATAATAAGATTAAAACTTTTCAAAAAGTTATCACAAAGCAAATTCCGGTGTTTACTGATTCATTGATGGTTTCAATACCAATTAAAAACCAGCCGGGAATGCATTCAATTCAAGTTATACTAGACGACGGCAATAGAGTTAGTGAACTTTCCGATAGTGATAATTCAGCCGAAACAAATTTTTTTATTTCGAGCAGCTCAATAAAAATGTTGCAGAGATATAGTGTCGAAAGCAAATTAACTAATCCAATCATTTTGATTAATCCGGTCAGTAATCCATTCTCCGGGAATTTTCTTTTGGAAGTAAGCACTAACAAATATTTCTCTGATGTCTATAGTCTACAAGTTAATTTCGATACAATAAAAACTAAAGTTACTCTTCCCGATAAATTTATAAATAAAAGGGTGTGGCTTAGAAGCCGTATGAGTAGTTCAAGTAATTATAATGATGCACTTTCATTCATCTGCGGTCAAGTCAATAGTTATTACATGTCTGATAGTCTAGGTCTCAGCACAGCTGAGAAAACTGATTTAAAACAAGTTGGGGGAGGATTAACCCTTGATGATAAAATTATTCATATACACGGATTATCCGCCGGATTTAACGACGGCAATACAGCTCTAATACAAATTAACAATCAGAATTTAATCCCCGAAAATACTCTTGGCGGTCATCATATTGTTTTGCTCGAAGATTCTACATTCAAGTTTGTTCAATACAAAAGATTTTATATTCTTGGAAATCAATCCGCAGTTCAAAATTATATAAATTTTTTAGACACGCTTTCATCGAAATATTTGGTTGTGTTCGCTGTTTCGGACGAGGGGAGTGTAAGTTCAAGTACTCTGAGAGATAAGATAAAATTATTTGGCAGCAAGTATATAGATAATCTTTCCTTCCGCGGTTCATGGGCAATGATTGGGAAAAAGGGTGCAAAGAAAGGAAGTGTACCCGAATCTTATTCTAAAGCATTCGATGGCAGAGTTCAAGTTGATACAACAATTGCGGCTCGGTCTAGTTCAGGCAGTTTCATAACTTCAAAGATAGGTCCTTCTTCAAATTGGAAAAACCTTGTCATAACAGACAGCATTCCATCCGCCTCGTCGCTGGACTATAAAATATTGGGGATGATTAATGAAGAAAATGCTGATACACTTAATAATTTAAAGTTGGAAAATGGTGCTGCTGATTTATCGAGTGTTGACGCAAAAAAGTATCCATATATCAAAATCAAATGTGATTTTAGTGCGCCAATTAAAATTATTTCGCCGGTGGTTAAGAGTATAGATGTCGTTTATAAGAATCCGGCAGAGTTAGCCACAAACTATCAAGTTGTTTCAGCGCTCAAAGATTCGGTTGAACAAGGAGAGAATATAAGTCTTTCATTTTATGTTTATAATGTCGGCGAATCGCAAGCGGAAAATTTCAAGGTTAATGTGGAATTAATTAAGAAAGACAACTCACGAGAAAAAATATTTGAAACTACTGTGGATTCTTTAGGATCAGATCAAAAGAAATTATTCAACATTCTATACAACACAGCAAATAATAGCGGACCAATTCAGTTAAGTATTAATATTGATCCGGAGAATAAAATTATAGAACTCTATAAGGATAATAATTTGTATTCTGTCCCTTTATATGTAAGACCGAACACACAGCCGGCTTCATTGAAATTAACTTTTGACGGTAACGATATTCTCAACGGAGATTTTATCTCAGCAAACCCAAATATTAGAATTGAATTGAGCGATCAATCTCTTATGCCAATTAGAGATACAACAGCGGTAAAAATGTATCTTAATAATAAACAGATCTACTTTATAAATAATTCTAATCTTAGTTATTTGTTCTCTGCTTCAAATCCAAAATTTGTAGTAAATTACAAACCTACACTTGAAAGCGGAACTTATATTCTCAAAGTCATAGGTAGAAATGCAACCGGAGCAATTATTGACTCAGCTGGTGTATCCAGAAAATTTGAAGTTCAGAAAAATTTGCAGTTGCTTGATGTTTATAATTATCCTAATCCTTTTAAATATGAAACTTATTTTACATTTAAGTTGACGCAATTACCCGATGAACTGAGAATAAAAATATTCACTCTTGTCGGAAGAATGGTAAAAGAATTCAAATTAACTTCTGCTGAGTTGAAATATGATTTTAACAAAATATATTGGGATGGAAGAGATACGGACGGAGATTTGGTAGCTAACGGTGTTTATCTATATAAGATTATTTCAAAGAAAGGGAATGAATCAGTTCAATCAGTTCAAAAGTTAGCCATAGTCCGTTAATAAATTTGCTTTTCATCCTCTCTA
>JAKAMS010000333.1 GCA_021812745.1 Bacteroidota bacterium
CAAGAATTAGTAAATTGATTTTGATTGACTGTCTAGCTTATACGCAGGAAATGCCCGCTTTTATTAAATATCTGAGAACACCTCTTTTGAATAAATTAACATTTCAGTTGCCAAATAAATCCAGAGCTGAGTACATCCTAGATAAAATTTTTTACGATAAGAACTTGGTTAATAAAAAATTAATTGACAGATATGCATCTTATTATTACGGTGAAGGACTTGAGTATACTTTCATTAAGTCTTCCGAACAGATTGATCCAGATGGATATGGGAAAATAATAAGTGCTTACAAGAACGTTCCGACACCATGCCTAATCATATGGGGTAATAATGACTCGGTATTATCAGTGAACAATGGCATCAGACTTAGTAAGGAATTGCCTAATGTAAGATTAGAAATAATTGATTCGTGCGGACATGTTCCGCAAGAAGAAAAGCCCGGAATAACTTTCAGAAAAATATATGAATTTATTAAAGGGCAATAATCAGAACGATTAATTAATTCTCATCTGTCATCTCATCTAAAAGATGTAGTCCTTTTTTCATCCTTTCGCTCGATTGCCGTGCGCTAAACACGATCCTATATTACAAATGAAAATAATACTAATAATTCAATACTATTTGAATGAAGAAATAATTGAGATACAACTAAAAATAGGATTTATATCATGTTATATACTATCGCATTAGTTTTAGTAGTTCTATGGTTACTTGGAATAGTCGTTTTCCCTGTTGCCGGAGGTCTTATTCACATACTTCTGGTTATTGCAATTATCGTGGTCTTGCTTAGAGTAATTAGCGGACGACGTGTACTATAGACATCAATTACAAACAAATTTTTTTTAGATGTAAATAGATGTTAAAAACAACATTCACATTCTCCATGAATCATATTGAAGGTTAACAATGTTATTTAAACAACTCCGCACTCTTCGTTTGCCGGATCTGCTAACTCTTCTTGGTCTTCTGAGTGTTTCTTTTTCGGTTTATTTTTCTTTCAAGGGATTATTAGTAATAGCATACATGCTTATCCTTCTGCAATTCCTTCTGGATTATTTTGACGGAAAGTTGGCTAGGGCAATTGGCGGTGGAGCGCTGGGTGTTTACCTGGATAGTTTTACGGATTTTATGGCAGTGGCTTCATCTGTTGTATTTGGTTGGTTTATTGGTATAACAGGTCCCGCTATGCTCATTGCCGGATTTTTAAATGTTGGCGCAGCGTCAATTAGATTGGCGTATTTCACTGCATATAAACAAAAGGGTTTCACAGGTATCCCAACTGTACTAGCTGCATCTGGAGTATCTACCATTGCGCTCCTCGGATATTTATTTCTCCCGGCGTATCTAGATTGGTTTGTAATAATTTATTTTGTTTCGGCAGTAGCAATGATCTCAGATTTGAAACTAAAAAAAATATAATCAGATAAATATATGACTGAGCGAAGTAATTCTTTGAGCGGAATGCACATACTTGTAAGTGCAGCCGCATTGGTAATAATTATTGCCGGAATTAATCTTGCGCAATCAGTCGTTATACTCTTTCTTGTCTCTGTTTTTTTTGCATTACTTGGAATGCCGGCGGTACTTTGGTTAAAAGAAAAACGTATTCCATCCGGGTTTGCTGTTTTGATTGTTATGGCCGGTATGATAATTATTCTAATTCTGATTGGTGCACAAATAGGCACATCCATTAGCGGCTTTTCAGACGAACTGCCTTTATTGCAATCACGCATTAGAGAACAAGTTAAAGAACTCAGTATATTGCTGACTAGCAAAGGTTTTGTAGTCAAGGAAAAATTTTTTCTAGAATACGTTAACCCGGAAGCGATCATGAAACTCACTGCCGGCTTACTATCGGGATTAAGTTCTCTACTTTCCGATCTTGTTCTGATCCTTCTTACAGTAACCTTTATCTTGCTTGAAGTATCTAGCTTTCCAGTAAAACTTCGAACTATACTCGGTGATCCTAAGCAGGCATTTCCACAGTTCACAAAATTTGTAGTTGATATGAAACGCTACATGGTCATCAAAACTATAATCAACTTAGTTGCCGGAATCTTAATTGCAATATGGATGCAGATACTTGGCGTGCAATTTCCGGTTCTATGGGGATTCCTAGCATTCATTCTCCATTATATACCAAATATCGGTTCTGTTATCGCTGCAATCCCTGCTGCACTTCTTGCACTCGTTCAACTCGGAATGGGTAGCGCACTTCTAGTTGTTGCCGGCAATGTTTTAGTTGGATTCATAATTGGCAATGTAATTGAACCGCGGCTTATGGGAAGAAAATTCGGACTCTCTACATTAGTTGTTTTTCTCTCTCTGATTTTTTGGGGAAGCCTGCTCGGTGTTGTTGGAGCTATTCTTTGCATACCGTTAACAATGACGCTCAAGTTTGCATTTGAAAGTAGTGAAAGCACTCGATGGATAGCTGTGTTGCTCGGATCAGAAAAATCCGATGAAATTTCTAAACCAATGACGAAGAAGAAAAAACAATGATACAGACACCACAGATTAAAAAAGAATCATTCAAGTGGGGAGAACAATCGCTGAAGAAAATTGCGAAGTATACGGGAATTATTATTGGAAGTATTATACTAATCTGTGCCTTGATATTCATTCTCTACCCGGATCCTTTTATTAATGCATTTTTAAAAGACCGCATTACTAAAACTTTTACAGAAGCTTATCCGGCATATTCAATTAAACTTGGCGATATGCATTATAATGTTTGGAAGAATCGTTTAGGGTGCGATTCTATAACTCTGAAAACTAACGACTCTACATTTACTTGCAACATTGCTTCATTTTCCGTTGGCGGAATAAGCTGGCTAAAAATTCTTTTGCAAAAAGATTCTACTCTTGATGTTGCTTCGAGTGCGATAATAAATGCAGAGAAAATTGTTCTTAATTTTCATAAGTCTCAGAATGAAATAAATTTTAAAACACTGCATATATCGGTGCCTGATTCTGAAATGACTGCGGATTCAATAAAGTATTATTCATTAATTGATGATGAGCAATTCTTTGCTAAAAGTAAATTCAGACAAACCAGATTCCGTTTTGATATTCCTCAAATAAAAATAATTGGTTTGGATTATTTCGCTATGCTTCAAGGAAAAATCTATAAAGCCAAAAACATTAATATACATGATATGTTTGCTGATATTTTGGTGAACATGGATAAGCCATACGACAATAACTCTTCCAACCCACAGATGCCGAACGAAGCTATTTCTTTGCTTAAGGAGATAGTAAAAATTGATAGTCTGAATATTTTCAATGGGCAACTAAAATATTCCGAGAGGTTTGCTGTAAGGGGGAAGCCTGGTGTAATTACATTTAATAAAGTCAATGTTTCGGTAAGTAGAATTGCAAATCATACGGATTACCCCGACACTGCAGTTGTTCGTGCAAAGGGTGTTTTTATGAACTCCGGTACAATGAAACTGTTTATGGAAATTCCTCTAGCTTCAAAGAACTTTTCTTTACATTATTCCGGTTCACTCAGCAAGATGGATGTGACAAAACTAAATGAATTCATTGAACCGGGTGAACATCATCGTATTAAATCCGGAACACTTCAGTCTGCATCGTTCAATATTAATGTTAGTTGGGGGCATGCAACCGGCACATTGCGCGCCATTTATAAAGATTTAACCATCGCCATTCTCAACAAAGATACAGGAAGTGAAAAAGGAATTTTTA
>JAKAMS010000334.1 GCA_021812745.1 Bacteroidota bacterium
TCGCAGTCGAATTGAAATACGCCATGAAGTTTGGGTGCTGCCAGTGTGTAACGCCGGGCAAAATAACTTTATCAATGTCGGCAAGAATGTTTTCCATCGGCTCAGATTCTTCCGGCGCACTCTTCGGGAGTTTAGACTTGATTTCGCCGGGTCTAGCATCCGGCAAAACGGGAAGCTTCTCAATCCCATCAAGGTAGTTTGCCGTCCAATCAATTAAATGGTTGCCGTACTTTTTGAACTCATCTGCCGGCATATCTTCAAAGTGTTTTTCGGTTTTCATGTTTCCTAAATGTTCGTTGCACATCAACTTTTATAAGTAAAGATACACAGAAAAAGATTCGTGTGGAATTCGGTTGTACGCGCCCTATGACTCCAAAAAAGATTGACATCAATTTTCTTTTCTGCTAAATTGGATTAGTACCGAACAGCTTCTAAAATGGGGTACACTTATTTAGAACTAAGAATTACAAAATAGATTTTGATTTTTACTCTTCGTGTTAATTTTAACTTCAGTCACGGTGTGACCGTGACTGTCAAGGAAAGTAAGCATCGCAAGTAAGAACCGTTATACAGCTTCAACTGTAATCGGATTAAATGCAATTAGCAGGAATATTATTATGAAAAACAATTGTTCATTTATCGGACTTATAATTTCCATTACTTTTATGTCCTATTCCCTTGTTTACTCACAGAGTTTTGAAATAACGCACTATAATTTGCAATTCGATATTATTCCCGATGCTCACAAATTAATAGCGGAATCCGAATTATCAATTAAATTCTTAAATAAAAATTTCACGGAAAAATTAGAACTATTTTTAAGCTGTGATCGTATTAATTCGGTAAAAGATATTTATGGAAATGATCTGAAATATTCAAAGGAAGATGGGAAAGTAATTATTTGGCTTAGACATACCCTGGGTGATAGTATATTAATAAAGCTTAATTATGAGGGGATGTATCAAGGATGGGTATCAAACAGAATTGACACTAAAAGTACTTGGCTGCTTTCTGAATCAAATTATTATCCCCGTGTAAGTAATGAAGTTTCCGACAACAAATTTTCATACAATATAAGAATAACTGTTCCCGATAGTATGAACGTTGTATGTTCCGGTGAACTGATAAAAACAGACACCGTCAAAAGCAAACGATCTTTTTACTATAGCTCAACAATGCCCGAATCGTTTCTAAGCATCAGTGCCGCAGTTTATAAAATTAAGAAATACGAAAATGAGGGAATGAAAATTGAAAGCTTTCTATTCCCTGAACATCAATCCAAAAGCGATACTCTTGTTGAAAAAATTATCAAGGTGCTTAATTATTATCAAGAAAAATTCGGGAAGTATCTTTTCTCAGACTTCAAAATTGTTGAAACCGAAAGACGAGGTGGTTATGCCCCACCCGGACAATTTCTATTAAGTTCTCAAATTATAGGTAATCTTGATGATTTAGGGGTTTTTACAATTGTTCACGAAGTTGCTCATCAGTGGTTTCCACATATTAAAATGTTTTCCCCTGAATATTATTTAAACGAATCTTTTGCTCAATATGCTGCTTTTGCATATTCGGACTTTGTTGGTATCACTCAAAAAGAAGATAACAGCTTAAAGAAAAAAATTCTTTTTATGGATTTCGGTGTTGAGGGTAACTTAAATGAATTAGCAAGAGTAAAAGACCATTTCATTTATGAAGAAAAACCCATCTCTGAAATTTCTATTAATGATGGACGATTATACAAATGGGCAGCATATTACAAAGGATATTATTTCTTAAGAAGTCTTGCCTCTGAAATTGGTAGAGATACATTTGATCTGGCAATTAAAAAAATAACAGAAAACAAGAATCTTAATAATGTTTCTTTAGATGAATTGGTAAACTCAATTGAGAAAGTAAGCGGTAAAAATCTAAGACATCAAATAACCGATTGGATCAATACAAATAAGATTTTGGATTATGAATTATCATATTTCTCCACTGAAAAACTATCCAATGGAAATTATAAGACAACAGTTTACATAGAGAATAACGGTGAAATAACTGTGCCTTTTGAAATTGCGGTAACAACAAAAAGTGGTGAAAAGTTTATCGGTAAAGTAGATCAGTTCTCTAACAATTACGCTTCTAATGAATTCATTACAAAAGAAGAAGTCATCAAAGCAGAGGTTGATCCGTATTGGTATCTTTTAGATGCTGATAGAACTAATAATTTGTATCCACGTAATAACAAGATATCATTTCTATTTTCAAATTATAATGTAAGCGAAGATCAATATTTCTATTATCCTTCTATAACTTATGGTAAAAGAGATAAAGTCAGATTGGGATTGTGGGCTACAAATATCTATCCTGTATTTTCAGAATCTATCAAAAGAAACCTTGTTCCTGTTGAATGGAGAGTTGGTTTATTTTATGGCTTTGGTACAAAAAGAATAGGTTATAAGCTTGACCTTAAGACTATCGTAAATGTACCTTCTTTCAGATGGGAAACCGGATTGGACCTAAGTAATTTCAGAGGAAGTGAAAACTATAGTGCGTTTATAAACTACAACTTTGAAAAGGATGAGAATCATTTTAAACACAATATTGTAAACGTTGCGCTTAATCGAGATCTAATTTATGATTTGGCTTACTATGATTTTAATGATTACGAAACTGGAACGAATACTACATTTTCGTTTGGTTGGGATAGAATAATCGCTAAAGAAAAAGAACATCTTAATCTAAAAATTGGACAAAAAGTAATCGGCGGAAACTATTCATATTCAAAGTTAACTTTAGAACTTGAAAATCTAATTCTAAATCGCTGGTTTAATTTTAGAATATATGGTGGAATTGTTAGAGGTAGTTACCCAAATCAAGAAGCAGTTTATTTATCCGGCAGTGTAAAGCCATCTAGTTTTGCCTATTGGTTTGTTGATCCGGATAATAAAATATCAACCCAAGAAAATTTACATATTAAAGGAGACGCAAATTTAAGAGGGTATATTGGTCAGCATCTCCGCGGGCAAAATGGTTTCGGAATAAATATAGATATTCCTATACCTCAATTGAATATGGTAAATTTGTTTTGTGATATTGGAAATGTTTGGGATAACAAATTCGAATCATTGAAATATGATCTCGGCATTGGGATTGATTTACAATTTATTAGAATAGATTTTCCTTTTTATATAAACAAGCCAATCAATGATGAGAGATCGTTTGCTTTTAGATGGTTGTTCGAGCTTTCGTTTTAATAGCTATTTACAAATATTAACCGATGTATATCCAGTGCCTGCCAACAGCCCCGCAATAAAGAGCATGCGTGATAATCAAGTGTTTTCGAAAAAATGTTTTGATTTCATTTTAAAAACGAAACCCAAATTCTCTTGACACCATATTTTCACACACGCTCTAAAACTGCGGGGTAAACTGTTATTCAGTCCGTCTGTTTGATGCGTTGCTGCCAATTTCCTATTCGCTTTTTCATTTCTTATCTTTGCCCATAATTTTCCAACTAACATGTTTCGATAATGCGATTAAGCAAATCTTTTATTCCGACTCTAAAAGAAGTGCCTTCTGAAGCGGTAATTCCAAGCCACATATTAATGATCCGCGCCGGATTGGTGCGGCAGCTTTCTGCCGGAATCTATTCTTGGCTGCCGCTTGGTTACAAAGTGCTCAGAAAAATTATGGACATCATCCGCG
>JAKAMS010000011.1 GCA_021812745.1 Bacteroidota bacterium
ATGGCGATTTGTTGAATGGACTTCTCGGAGGGTTGTAGCTACAATTTTCACTTGAGGATATTTTGCAACAACTTTGTCTATCATTCCGAAAAATGTACTTGGATCGAGTTTCGATTTTGCTGCAACCTCCGGTCCCGGAATACCTAAACCTTTTTGAAGATCTTCTTCATTACCGACTAGTACATCAACATGTTTTACGATACGGTCAATAACTTGAGCAGCTTTTTGTTCGCCACCCCAGATATTCCACAACTTAGCTCTGAAATTTAAATCGAAACTTGTAACAGCACCGGCTTCTTTTGCGGCTTTCATCGCTTCAATAATCAATTCTCCGGTGGTTTCCGAAAGAGAAGCAAATATTCCGCCGCTATGAAACCAACGGACACCATTAGCAAATATCCCTTTCCAGTCTACATCGCCCGGTTTCAATAATGCTGCCGCTTCATTTGCCCTATTATAGAAGACAACCGGCGCTCGCAATCCTAAACCTTGATCGCTATAAACAGTTGCCATATTAGGACCGTTTACACCGTTGTGTTTGAATGTTTTAAAGTATGGTTTTACTCCCATTGCTCTTACTCTTTCAGCTATGAGATCTCCGATAGGATAATTTACAATTGCCGAAACAACCGCACTATTCATACGGAAACAATCTGCTAGATTTGCCGCTACATTAAATTCTCCGCCGCTAACATGAATTTTACACTCTGTTGCTTTTCTGAATGGAATGATGCCGGGATCTAAACGATGAACTAATGCACCTAATGAAACAAAATCCAACGCACCATTTGATTTAATATTAAGACCGTTATTCATTACTCGCTACCCTTATTTTTATATTTTTTATTAAAGACTAATTATTAAACACCCGAGTAAGCGTTAAATCCGCCATCCACTGGAATTACTATTCCAGTTACAAATTTAGACAGATCACTAACCAAGTATAATAATGCACCGGTTAGATCTTCCGGTTCACCGAATTTTCCCATTGGAGTTCCGGAAATAACTTTATTTCCGCGTGGAGTTAAACCTCCCGTCTTTTCATCAATCATTAAAAATCTGTTCTGATTTGTTAAAAAGAATCCCGGTGCAATAGCATTTACTCTTATGTTCATTTTTGCAAAATGTACAGCGAGCCACTCTGTTAAATTATTTATTGATGCCTTTGCCGCTGAATATGCGGGAATTTTTGTAAGCGGTCTAAATGCATTCATGGAAGAGATATTTATTACAGATCCCTTCCCTAATTCAATCATATCTGTTGTTAGAACCATTGTAGGAAGAACCGTTCCCAAAAAATTAAGATCGAATACTTTTCTAAAACCGTCAATATCAAGTCCGTAAAATGTTTTTTCTCTTTCATGAACATTTTCTTTCGTAATAAATTCGTAAGCAGTAGTAGCTTTTGGCGAGTTGCCTCCGGCACAATTGATAAGTATATCAATCTTTCCAAGTTTTGAATTCACATCTACTTTAGCGGCTTCAAGAGAATTTTTATCCAAAACATTTGCTTCCACTCCAATAGCAGTTACACCAGAAAATGTCTTTATCTCTTCTGCAGCTTTCTCGGCTAATTCTTTATTCAGATCCAGAACTGCAATTTTAACACCTACAGAAGCTAGACCCTTTGAAAGTGAAAGACCAATAACCCCCGCACCTCCGGTTATTGCACATACCTTTCCATTTAAATCAGCAAATGAATTTAACTCCATTTATAGTTCTCCATTTATTTATTTGTCAGTTTGATAATACATGATTGATAAGCAGTATTCACTTCTAGAAATTTTTCCTTCACTTCTGTAAATGCTTTGTAAGAAATGTTAAAAAATAGACCTAACAGAAGCCGGATTGCGTCTTCAATACTAAAAATAATTTGTGATTTTGCCTCTTTTAATATATTTTCACCCTTAAAGTTATCGTTAAAGTAATTTTCACGATCGAACTTAAATAAAGAAAGTAATTTTGTCAATCGGTTTCTTTACTAAATAAAAATTTAATGGACATTACACAAAAATTGATCATTATTGGAGAAGAAGTGAAATTAGAAAAATACTCAATTGGAATTGGCGACAGGTTCGGCAAAGAATGTGCACCTCAATTAGAAGCGGTTCAACTTGCCCGCCAGAATGGAGTTGAACTTGTTCCTGTTTGGAATAAATCTAACAGAGAACATTCAATAATCGGAAGCAATCCATCAAATACCCAGCAAATAATTCAGTCGGCAGTAAGTGAATTTAAATGGAAAAATTCGTTTTACATAGACGCCGACCATATTAATTTGAAGTCAGTTGATCATTTTCTAGATTATTCGAATTTCTTTACTCTTGATGTAGGAGAATTCATTAACAAAAGAGCTTCCGATGAAGAGATCACTTCTTTCTTAAAAAATATCTCATCATTTAAAGGTAAAGTTGAAATACCTGGTTCTAAAAAAATATATTATGTTGACGATTCCCTTCTGACTATGATAGCGGAGAAATATCTGGCTGCAATAAAAGAAGCAGGGAAAATTTACAGACATATTTTATCTAAGAAACCCGACAATAATTTTGTGATTGAAGTTTCATTCGATGAAGTAGATGAGGCACAATCTCCAATTGATATCTTTTTTATTCTTGCCGCAGTTGCTCAAGAGAAAATTCCAATTCAGACTATTGCACCAAAATTCGTAGGAAAATTTCTTAAAGGAATTGACTACATAGGAAATCTATCTGAATTTGAACAAGAATTTGAAGAGATAATTCTGATTATCGAACAGAGTAAAAAGATTTTTGATTTACCTCAAAATTTGAAATTAAGCGTTCACTCTGGAAGCGATAAATTTTCTATCTACCCGATAATCAATAAGATAATTAAAAAGCACAATACCGGAATTCATGTAAAGACTGCCGGAACAACCTGGCTGGAAGAATTAATCGGCTTGGCCTTATCCGGAACTAGAGGTTTATCGTTCGTCAAAGAAATTTATACCGAAGGTTATCAAAGGTATGATGAGTTATTACAGCCGTATCTGCATTCGGTTGAAATCCAAAAAGATAAATTGCCTACTCCTAATGAAGTAAAAAGCTGGAGCCAAGAGAAACTCATTGCGGCATTGAGACACGAGCCAAACAGTAAAACGTTGGATGTAAATCTGCGCCAGCTTCTCCATATCTCATTCAGAATTGCTGCTGAAAAAGGGAAAATTTATTACGATGTAATGGAAGAGGCGAGAACTTCAATAAACAAATGTGTAACTGAAAATCTTTTTGAGAGACACATTAAGCAGTTATTCTTCTAGAAATTATTAAAAAAAGAAAAGCTCGAAATCATTTTACCGGTTTCGAGCTTTTTTATTATCAACTAATGAATTGAAATAGACTTATCTTTCAACTCTTCCAGAGCCGCCGATCTTTATTAATTTTTCCACTTCCTCAACAGAAACCAAATTAAAATCTCCTGGAATGGAATGTTTTAAGCATGATGCCGCAACAGCAAATTCAAGAGCGTCTTTCGTATTATTTTTTGTGAGCAAACCGTAAATCAATCCGCTTGCGAATGAATCTCCTCCTCCAACACGATCTACAATTTCTATCTCGTAACGGGAAGAACGGTATGGAGTTTTACATTCCTTTTCGTCAAGAAGAATAGCGCTCCATCCATTTTTTGATGCGGAATAACTTTCTCTTAAAGTGATGGCAACAGATTTGAAATTGTAAATGTCTTTTAATTTACGGGCGACATTAAAATATCCTTCCTCACTAAGAACGCCAGTACCGATGTTTGTATCAATGGCTTTGAGCCCGAGACAATTTTCAGCGTCTTCCTCATTGGCAATGCAAACATCAACATATTTCATTAATGGTTTCATTACGGCTTGAGCTTCCTGCTTAGTCCACATCTTTGCTCTAAAATTCAGATCGCAGCTTACAGTAACGCCAGCTATCTTTGCAGCTTCGCACGCGGCGGTAAGACATTCTTGCGCAGATTTACCAATCGCTGGAGTTATTCCAGTCCAATGAAACCAATCGGCTTTCTCAAATACTTTTTCCCAATCCACTTCTTCTTTTTTGATCTGAGCAATAGCTGAGTTAGCTCTATCATATATAACTTTAGATGCACGCTGACTTGCACCGCTTTCTAAGAAATAAATTCCTACCCTATCACCTCCGCGGATTATATAATCGTCTTTGACTCCAAATCTTCTGAGATGATTTACTGCCGCTTGCCCTATTTCATGTTTAGGAAGTTTTGTTACATAGTAAGAATCGAGACCATAATTCGCCAATGAGACAGCCACGTTTGCTTCTCCACCACCAAAAGTAGCGTCAAAATTTTGCGATTGAACAAACCGTGTCAATCCGGGTGTAGACAATCGAAGCATTATTTCGCCAAATGTTACAACTTTTTTCAAATTATTCTCCTTCGGTTTCTTCTATAGCCAATAGACATTTATTTTTTTATAATCCTTTCCAACCAAATTAAAAATTAGAGGGAATGAAATGCAAATTAATTAACGAACGATGGCTAACTTTTGAATCGTCTGTGTCAATTCACTTCCCTTCTTCGAAATTGTTTTATACAAATAAACACCGTTTGCAACTAAATCTCCGTCCGTATCTCTTCCATCCCAATATATTTTGTTAAAATCATATTTCAACTCAGCTGAAGTTAATTTGAATTCTTTAACCATTCTTCCGGCAAGAGTGAATATTTTTATTCTCAGTTCATCGGGTAATTGCGTCAACTTAAACGTAAAATAAGTTTCATCCTTAAAGGGATTAGGATAATTATAAACATCAAGCAACTGCAAATTTTTCTTAACTTCAAATTTTCTGGATACACCAGTTGAGTCAATAATTGTTCCGGTTGCATTTCTACCTATGACTTTGAGAATATAAGTTCCGCTTTCAAGTGTAGGTCTGTAATCTACTACAAATTTTGGGTTTGAAGCAGAGAACGAATAACTAAGATTAGAATTATTTATAAAGTAGATCTGTTTATTATTAAGATACATTTTTACCGCTGTTGTATCTCTAATTGTCATAAGAGATTGATCGCTCAATTCTATTCTAATATTTGGGTTTGCGGAGACAAAATCTCCGTTGAGAATATCGTTACCGTCAAAAGTTAATTTCAATGAAGCCGGCTGTGCGTTTGGTCTTACATATAAAGGGACAGAATACAAATTATTATCCTTATAGAGTTCAACAATTTTATTCTCCGGATCAATATTAATACTTAACTGAATTGGTCCGCTATTATTTGCTGTGTTGTATAAAATGTTGAATAATTTCTTTTGATCTGATCCTAAAGAATCCACAGTAGTTTCAAATATTTTTTCACGTGAGTTGTCTTTCTTAATTAATTCCACATTAACCTTGAAATTTTCTGCTTCCGATTCGCCGACATTATAAACATAAAATGAAAGATTTATATTCTCTCCTTGTTCAACCGAATCTTTGAGTGCTGAAACAACTTGATAGTTTGTAGCTAACTCTGCCGGATTCTTATAAACGACATCTATACTCTTAACCACCGGCGAGGTAATTTTAATTGATGCACTAAAATCACATTTGATTTTGATATACTGATACTTTTTTGCGTCAACACTCGATAAATCAGCAGCACCATTTTCCAACTTTAAATTATTAAGTGTATCAGCATTTTCTTCATTAATCATCCCCAATATTTTATATTTCAGCGACGAGCCGGATGGAATGCTGTCTGTTATGACAAGGTTTTTCCAATTTGAAGAAGGACCTATCTTTGAAGTAATGAAACTGCCTGAACTAGACCGAGCTGCAATTGTTGTATCAACTTGAACTCTGCCATCGAATGCTTTAGAATAAGATTCGGGTACACTTCCTTTCTTTGCACCCTTTTTCCCAATCATTGCCCATGAACCGCGGAAGGAAAGATTATCTATATACTTGCTGCCAAATAATTTTATTTTATCTCTCAGAGTACTTGAACTTACACTCCCTTCGTCCGAAACAGCGAACACAACCAAATATTTCGATGAAAGCGTGTCTAAAAAATTTATATAATTTTGAACTGCGGATTGATCTCCAAGAATATAAAATCTTTTGTATTGGACAAACTTGAATGTAGAATCTTCGAGCAAAACAATATGATGACCGCCAAGAGTATTTTCGGGAATTAAATTCTGATTGTTAATTTGTATTAGAGCTGTATTGCCGTCGTTAAATCCGGCGGATAATCCGTGTATATGAATAATTTTATCATCAAGGGTTAATCCTCCCCCAACTTGTTTTAAATCAGTTTTCTCAGCTGTGCTGAGACCTAGACTATCAGACATGTAATAACTATTGACTTGACCGCAGATGAATGAAAGTGCATCATTATAATTACTTGAACTACTCATACGGCTTCTAAGCCACACCCTTTTATTTATAAATTTATCGGGAAGAGTAACTTTAGTTTTTATTGTATCGAAATTAACTTGTAGACTATAGACATCAGAGAAATATTTGTTAGTGCTTACTTCCAAAAGAAAATTCCCGGAGAATGGATTACTGACCGGATTAATCAAAATGATTGGATTAGTTAATTTGCTTTCGACACTATATCTCTGCAACATTTTTATTGAGCTGCTCGAAATAAAAAAATTTGTTTCGGCTGAATTATCACTATCGGAAAGTTCACTAACTCTATTGCCGTCGTCTAGTATAACTTGAATTGAATGCATTCCCGGCTGGTTTTTAATTGGTATTGAAACCATCAATGAATCAGTAAACACCGGAATTTGCTTTGTGATAACTTTTTGAAAAGTTTTAATCTTATTATAGGAAGAATTAATTGAGATAGTGAATGTATCTTGATCAACTCTTCCGTAATTGAAATATCTAATAGACATTTTCAGGCTGTCATCGGAATCTATGATAGGACTCGCTTGATATTTTATTCCATCGGGAGTGATTACAAGATTAGGTTTTCCCGGAATTGGCAATTTTACTATCGGGTCTCCAATAAGAGTGTTGGTAAGACAAAATAATTTATAAGTTGAAGATGATCCATAAGTATTAACGAGATCCAATTTAGCTAAACGGTGCGCATCTCCAATCGTATAAACAGAATCAACTAAAATTTTTTTATAAAATATTTGCGGGAAAGTAAAAGAGGTCGAAGTAAAACCTAAAGATGAATTTCCGATATAAGCTATTGCTTGACCTGATTGACTTTCAACAAACAATTGAGAAAATGAAACTACATCCGGTTCTGCAAATTTTGCAGTCGAGCATCCAAAATCTGTGATAAGCGGAAAGCGATCAATCTTGTTTCTCAACTGCCCCGGATCTGTAATTGAATTATCCCAAGTTTGAGTTCCGCTGTGCCCCAGATATGATATAAACACACTACCGCTGTCTAATGCTGTTTGTATTTGTTGAGTTGTATAGTGCCCAAAATTTGTGGTAGGGTCAATCGTTTTGTAAAAATGCGTTGATATTCCTCCAATCGGCTGAGGAATTACATAATTATTGATTATATAATTATTTGTGTTACGTAGTATATCAATTTGATTTTGATCGTTACCAGTTCCACCGGAGAAGAATAAATATCTCTTATTCCATGCGCTGTTGTTTTGTTTTATATATTGCTGATGTTTTTGCATATACCATAACAGTTCTTCATTCTTAGAAACCGGAAGTCTTCCGATATTCATTTGTGGTATGTACGCGCCTGTACTATCCCAGATTACAAACCAGGTGTCACTAACAGGCGATCCAAACGATGGTATATAATTTACTACCGGCGGTGCACCTTGAAACTTGGTTTTGTTTCCGAGATAATCGTATGTCGCTCCTCCAATCAAAAAAACATAATTGGGAAACGGAGCTTGCCAGACAGTGTGAGTAGTAATTAAGAAGTCGCGAATCGCCTCCGGCTGAAAAAATCCATAGGCGAATTCATCATAGATATCGTCAACATCTATTACGCTGGTTTTTACATTATAACTTTGTGAAATAAATGCGGAATAATCTGAAACGTTTTTAATAAATTTTTTATTTGTGATTGCAATGTAATCCGCACTGTTGGATTGATTTCTTAAATTCACGAACACTTTTTTATAATAGATTTTCGGCTTTAGTGTTCTTGTGGAATCAATCAAAAAGAAACGGTCATCACCACGAAGAGTATCCGAAACTACAATCGAATTGTTTATTGGTTTTATACTATATCTTATTGCGGTTTTTCCAATCTTCCATAAGGAATAGTTTTTGGTGTCAGTAATATTAGTTAGTTTAATTGCGTTTAGCGAACTACCCGTTAAAAACGGAAATTGAAAATTCAGCGAATCATTAATCGCTTTTAAATATCTTGGATATTCCAGTTCACACCAATCTACAATGCAAAGATTTGGATTTGCATTAGTCGCTAAAGAAAAAACATTTAGTTTATTGTTACCGGAATTCAAGATGTTGGAATTGTATATTCCCTGCAAAGCTTTTTGCTGATACCGATTTATGTATCCTGAATCTTGCTTAGCAGCATTATTCAGCGAGATTGCAAGAAGATGTGCATGTTGATCAACGTTGGAAGCATAATCCTGAAGTTTGGTAAATACTTTTACCGGTTTATTTGGATAGATGTCCTTCAAAGAAAAATTTATTGTTCTAGTTCCGACACCAAGATTACCCTCATTCCATGTTTTGTTATCAGACCAGAACGGCATTTCCCTCTCTACTGCATCAGACATAGAGAAATCAAACCAGTTATTGTTTTCTATATGAATTATTTCTGAATAATATTTTAATGTGTCTGAAATGGAACCGTGATAGTTCTGCCGTGGGATCGCTCTTATACCGGAATTTCCATTCCATGTAAGCCAATAAATTGTTGTATCAGAATACCTATTTATATATTCTTTATAAGCTTCTCCATTCTTGCTCGTCTCGCGATACTTCCCGCCCATATTCCGTTGCCCGGCAAATTCAATATAATCGGTCAGATCAAATTTCCCGTCGCTCTCTCCTTTTACATATATAGGATTTTCTATTCCCTTCATTATCAATTTGAACGTCCTTGGATCAATCAACGATGCGTTTACTCCCGCATTCAAAATATCATCATAACTGATACGGTAAACTCCATCTTTGTTTACACCGATTTTCAGATACTCAGATTTGTAGTCAATCCATACATCTGTCTTAGGTAAGTCTAAAATACGTTTGGATAGATATCCTCGAGCTGATTTTGTGTTAAGAATTAACGGATTGACCGATAAAGAATTTTGAGCATAAGTTTGTGAAACATCCGAATTGAATTTCAATTGAATCACAAATCTTTTGATAAGAGATATATTTATTGCATCTTGACTTATCTCGAATAAATTAAGACTAAGGTGCAAACAATAATTTTCTCCAATCCATAAATAACCTTTGTTGACATATAATTTAGAATCTCTCTTCTTTTTCAACTGATTTTGCTTTTTGTAAATGACCTCGGAATTAAAGACAGAAACAGCGGGGTTAAGTTCTGGATAAGTATTATAAAAGACTTTTTCTTCGGGTGTGAGTATAACATCCGGCTTTGTACCTTGGGGTATTGCTATAAATAGATCAAATGTTGGAAAAGCTAACTCACCGGCTTTCGATGGGTCTGAGTACCCATGATATGAAAGAGTTTTCCTTCCATCCTCTTCGTTTATTGTTAGAAGATGATCGTCAATTCTGCAGTATAACTTATAATCATTCTTCTCTTTCGATTCTTTTTCAAGCACAACCTGAGAATAATTTATTGTTGAGATGGATAAAATGAATGATAGAATAATTAAGTTTCTGATCATCATTATAATCAAGAATAATTACTTTACAATTTAGGGTGATTCAACTGTGAGAGAATTTCAAATACAAAATAGCTATAAACTTATTATGATTCATAATAATTAAGATGGTATATATTTGTTCGTTGGTATTTCGCAGATATAAATAAATCATACTTTTGGGAAAAGATGAGAAATATTACCACTACAATGAATAGCTCTTATTGCCTTGATGACGTTCCAATTTGCTCAAAGAGCAGTTCTGAAATTAGAACTATTCTTGAATCTCTTCTGCTGAATCATGTTAGCAATTATCTAATTGTAACCTTTAATACGGATTTTTTAAGAATTTCCTCAGCAGATTCCAACTTTAAATCAATTTGTCAGAATAGTTACATGGTTGTTCCTGATGGTATTGGGATTACATTTTTAGTTTGGCTAAAATATCGCGCAAAAATTTCAAGAATTACAGGTAGCGATCTATTCAATATATGTTTTGATATTGCGGACAAATTTTCGCTAAGAATTGCTTTAGTCGGATCTTCCAAAGAAACTCTTTCAAGATTAGAAATAATTTCTCGTCAAAAATGGTCAAATGCCATGGTGTTCACAGTTTCTCCGCCGAATAAATTTGAGAAGAATAATGAATCGAACACCGAAGTAATCAATTCGCTCAGAGATTTTAAGCCGGATATTCTTTTAGTTGCCCTCGGTTGTCCGCGTCAAGAGAAATGGATTTTTGCTAATCAGAAATTTGTTGGAGCTACGATCGGTATCGGAGTCGGTTCAGTATTCGAATTTTATTCAGGCAAGACCAAAAGAGCACCGTTATTAATTCAGAAATTTGGTTTTGAATGGTTATGGAGATTTGCTCATGAACCGGTTAGACTCGGTAAAAGATATATTTTTCTTGATCTTCCTTTTTTTATAAAATCAGCATTAAAGACCGTTCTTAGATTGGAATAAAATTTCACCAAATAATTTTTTATACTTCTCCAAAATTATTGGATATGAATATTTATAAAGATTATCAAAGTTGAATAAGCCCATCTGTTTCTTATTATCGCAGTCAATGCTATAAAATTTTGTCAAAGTGTTTATTATACTCTCCGTAGTGTTTTCGAAATAAAGTACCCCACGCTTGTCAAGAATTTCATTAAACACTTTTAGATTACTGCATATAATTGGTTTTTTGAAATTCGCTCCTTCCAATAGCGAATGACCGAACGCTTCAAATTCACTTGGATATACCACACCCGAACAGTCATTAAGATATTTGTTCTTCTCACTCTCTGAAATATTTCCTAGAAGTTCTATTCTCTTATCGGCAAGTACTATCTTTTTTATTTTGTATGATAAATCATCTAAACTGATAGTCAGCTTTAGACCGTATTCTTCGTTTTTAATAGAGTTAAATGAACTGATTAAGAGATCTAATCTTTTGTTCTTGTCTGACCTACCAAGATAAAAAAGATATTTTTCATCCGTATAATTATGTGGTTGATTAGTCTCTATTATTTCAAAATAATGTGGAATAACAACAACTCTCTCTTCTGACAAACGGTAGTTGTTAATCCAATAATTCTTTTCAAATTCTGTAAAGCAGATAATTCTAGTACACTTCTCTAAAAGCTTTTTCGTAAGCAAGTAATTATGGACTTGCTTTATTAACCTGAATTTGGGTGTGTGAAAAGTAAAATGCGGAGTTAAAATAATTTTCTTTCCAATTTTACTATAATAAAGAATTGCTTTATCGCTGAAATATCTACCGATTTGATTTATACTTATTACATCATAATCCTTACTTAGAAAGTTTTTTAATTTGGGTGTATAATTATAGGGTGTATATTCCTTAACAAAAATAACATTCTTGTTTTTTTTGATATCATCTTTCTTTTTGTTTGTAAACGTTGTACTTATTAATTGATATTCAATCCCCAACGCCCCGTATATTTTTAACCGATCGTTTACAAATTTTTCTAACCCTCCTACAGATGGGTAAAATGATCTTGTAATCTCTAATAGCTTCACGTCTTCTCCAGAAATTGCATTGCCTTTTTGTGAACTTCAATAGGGTCAACTCTTGTCAAACAAAATTTTTCTTTTAAATGGCATTTCCATTCACATCCAAAACAATCCATAGCATTGTAAAGAAACAGTCTGGTATCAGTTTCGTTAAAAGGAAAATATCTTCGATAACTACCGCCGCCGATAATAGCTATCATAGGAACGTTCGTCTTCAACGCAAGATGACTTAACCCGGAATCATTTCCAATGAAAAGCGAAGATCGTTTGATCAATGTTCTTACCTCATCTAATTTCAGTTTACCCGCTAAATTCATTATCCTATAATTGTCGTCCTTTATTTTCTCAATGCGTAATCTTTCCTTTTCAGAACCAATTAAGATAATATTTACTTGATGGGTTATCATCTGGCAGAACAATTTATAGTTATGCTCACCCCAAGTTCTATTTGGGTCTGCTGACTGCGGAGCGATGACTAAATATTTTTGTGGAATGTTGTATCTTTTCAGATAATCTAAATTATCATTTTCGGCTGAACTAAGATTAAACGAATAAGTTTTTTCATCTCTTTGTTGAAGAAGTTCTAACAATCTGTAATGTTTTTCATACTCATTAAGCAGATCTTCAAAAAGAATCCGGTCGTAGTAAGAATCCATTTTTTTGCCGAATGCTTTTTTAAGTTCCCTCCAGCTATTATTAAAACACCAGACCGTTTTCGCACCACTTAATAAAGCAATTTCATCGGAGGAAATGCCTCTCGCAGAAGTCAGATTGATACATAATTTTATTCTGTATGAATGTAATTGCCTCAAAAATTTGATTCTGTAAATCAACGACCATTTATATTTTTTCTGCTCAAAGCAAACTATTTTCACACCGCCATCATAATTTTTGAAAAGGTCACTGTATTCTTGTTTGATTACTAAAAATATCTTTCTCTTTTCTGCTATAATATTTCTATTATCAAGAATAAGTGATGTAATTACAACATCCCCCAGAGTTCCGGTGTTAATAAATAGTATTCCTTCTTTATTATTAGACTTTTTATAAAATGATATCCGCAGAATATTAAAGACAAGAAATGCCAAGCAATTATTGACATACCATTTAAGATGTAATATAGGTGTCATTTAAAGAATCGCGGTTTATGAAAATTTTGGAAATATCTCCGGTCGATAAGTGCTTCGTTACCATATCTATAAAATTTTTGTACTTCTTTTTTTAACTCCTCTCTCCCATTTAATATTTTTTTAGAATTTCCTATCAAATGGAAAAATGCTTTGATAAATGATTTATAATAATTGTTGTAAATGCAAATAATTAGCCGATTGAGGATCCATTTCGGTAGATAGATTGTAATATAGAGCCACGAAAATCTCTGAAGAAGAATTACAGAATAACTAATGAAATAATGGTAATACCGGTATTCTGATTTGAATGGATCCATTTCATGAATATATAACTTTCTCGAACGCGGGCTCTGTTCATGATAGATTATTGAATTCGGTAAATATTTAATTTTATAACCGGCATTATAAATTCTTGCGCTGTAATCCATTTCGTGATAATAGATAAAGATTAATTCGTTGAATTTGCCAACCTTATTAATGATACTTTTCCTAAACATCGCTCCGCAGCCATGGAATAAATATGGATTCTGTATAAAAAAATCGTTTGTTTCAGAAATGTTTGTATTAGTGTTATATACGTTAAAAGTAACGACACCTAATTTCCCATCATTATTAAATTCTTCAATCCCGCTAGCGATTGTATTCTCTGATGGGTAGCTGTCATCATCGAGAGTCATTATATATTCCCCCTTTGCAATTTTAAAACCTTCGTTCCATCCTGCAATTCCAATATTCTTTTGCATTTTAATCAGAATAACATTTGGGAAATCTATTTCAACCATTTCTGAGCTGCCGTCTGTTGATGCGTTATTAACAACAATCACTTCAATATTTTTATACTCCTGTTCATATACTTTTAACAAAGTATTTCTTAACTCGTTTTTACGGTTATATGAAAGAATATTAACTGTAACGAGCGGATTATTTTGCATTTATCATTTGCTCAAATTTCTTCAAAGTATTCGCGACAACTTGATCCATATTGTAATACTGATATTCAGCTAACCTTCCGCAGAACACAACATTTTTTTGTTTTGCTGTTTCTAGTTCATATCTCTTAAAAATACTTCTATTCTCTTCTGTTAGAATTGGATAAAACGGTTCGCCGTTAAACTGCGGGTACTCACGACTGATTGTTGTCTTAGCCGCCATTTGTCCGGAAAGAAATTTATGCTCGACTACTCTTGTATACTTTACCGATTTTTCGACATAATTAACTTGAGCACATTTTTGATAGTATTCCGAATCATGATTTTCGAATTCGAATCTAATTGATCTATAAGGCAGTTTTCCATACGCGTAGTCAAAAAAATCATCTATCGGTCCCGTATAAATCATTTTGTCAAAACTAATTTCAGCGATAATATTTTTATAATCCGTATTAAATATTACTTCTATATTTTTATGGCTTAACATCCGTTCAAACAGTTTTGTATATCCGTTCATTGGCATAAACTGATATTTATCTGTAAAGTATCTGCAATCATTATTGAGTCTGACCGGAATACGCCCGCAAACTGAAGAAGATAATTCAATTGGGTACTTATTCCATTGCTTATAAGTATAATCTTCAAAAAAAATCTTATAAAGTTCAGTTCCTACTTGGTTAACAATAACATCTTCTGAGTTAAGAATTGGATATCGCTTTTCTCTAACAGAGGAAAAAAAATTTTTAGCTTCATCATCTGTCTGCAGACTAAGATTATAAATTTTATTTAACGTGATTCTGTTTATTGGAATCGGGAAATAATCATTTTTATAAAAAGCCAAAACTTCATGCTCGTATTTGCGCCAGTCTGTAAACTTTGAGAGATAATTAAAAATACTTTTACTGTTTGTATGAAAGATATGAGGACCGTAACGATGAACTAGAATACCATTCTCATCATATTCATCATATGCGTTGCCGGCAATGTGGTTCCGTTTTTCAACGAGAAGAACTTTTTTATCCAATTGTGAGGCAATCCGTTCTGCCATCACCGATCCGGCAAAGCCTGTACCGACTATAAAAATATCATATCTCTTCATTCATAAATTCTTTTAATATAGATAATGACAAAAGGTTTGTTTTATTAACCGTTACAATGAATATAATCACTGAAAGGATTAGAACTAACCACCATGCTATACCGAGCAATTGCATTACTCTTCCGAAAATCATTACTGTTAGAAAAGAACTTGCTGACCTTAACAATATTTTAGAATGTAAATCATTTGTTGTTTTCCAATGTAAATAAATAAGTCCAGCAAAAACAGCAACCTCACTTAATATAGTTGCAATTGCAGCACCGTATGCGAGATACCTCGGTATTAAAATAAAATTTAGTACAATGTTAACAAATGCGCCTGCGGCAATCACATATGAATAATGCTTCTGTTCATTCCACGCAATAAGAGGATTTCCATAAGTCATATTTAGATAGACTAAAAAAACATTTAGGATCAGTATTCTCAGCAGAGGAACTGAAGCTTCATATTCAGAACCGAATACAATTCTAATAATTTCTGAGGCAAACAAAATACCCATCGAAGTAAAAAATATTCCGGTCGTAAACATTAGCCGCGCATAGGAATTCATCAGCCGAGATCGTTCCTTACTATGATTATGAAATTTAGCAAGCTGCTGGAAAAATGATTGTAGAATTATCGAAGCCGGTACAACGGCTAGGAGAATTATCTTATATGCAGCGGCATAATAACCCAACTCATGTTTTGTCGAAATCATTCCCAACATTACCTGATCAAGATTGTAATAAATATTAATCATTAGCGCAGAAATAGCTAAAGGTGCGGATGCTTTCATAATTTCTTTAATAAATATCGGATCAAATAAGAATTTGAGTCTATACGAATATTTTATAAAATAAATTAAGAGTACAAATGAGTTTATGGATGACGACATTGTTAAAATCAAAATAACATGTATGACGGAATCCGAATGATGCACCAATATTATAAATGCTATAAGAGACAAGAATGCTGAGAGAATTTGTGCCAATGAAATGGGAAATGTTCTTTCGATTCCACGAAATGCCCAATTGATTAGCAGTGCATTCGGGAAAAAAGTAAAAGTGTAGATGAGAAATGAATTTCTGACTAATGAAGATTGAGATATAAATAAAAGAACAACGGCAAAAAGGAAATAGAATATGAATGCTATAATCAACCGGAAAGAAATTAATTTACTCACATAAATAGAAATATCCTCCTCGCCCCTTGCAATATCCCTACTGCCGATCGTATCAGTTCCGCAATTAATTATAATAAGGAAGAAAGAAGTAAGTGCAAGAATGAAGTTTATCAGACCAAAACTGTCAACTAGAAGTATTCGTGCGAGATAAGCAAAAGAGATAAAATTTATAATCCTGCTAATTATTTCTGCAGAGGAAAGAATTAAAATATTTTTAAATATTCTTGTCTTGATATCTCTACCTGCAAGGGACAAATGATCAAATTGGGAAGAACATGAAAATTGAGATACGAAGAAAGGTGCAATAAAGAAAACAACACTGTTTAGAAAAAGGGAAAATTATTTTCCCCATCAACAAGAAGGGGGCGGGAGTTCGAATCTCCCCACCCCGACAATTTATTACTATAATTTCTCAGTACGGTCCTGTTACTGCTCCGCCCTGGTCGTGTGATACCCAATACCAGCCGGTCTTTGACGTATCATTTATCCATTTCTCTTTTACTATCGTTATGTTTCTTGCCCAACCAGTGCCGCTTGCGGTGCCTGTTGTATTTATTGTTTGTTTTAGTACAAACCACCTATATACCCAATTAC
>JAKAMS010000012.1 GCA_021812745.1 Bacteroidota bacterium
TTAAATCTCTTTCAATCTCGTTCCCGCGTGAATCGTATTTTGAAGTTTGTGTGTTTGAATTGCCGTTATCATCAACTCCTTGAGCTTTCTTTGGATTTCCTTTAGCGTCATAATAAAATTTATACGACGAGGTAACATCTCCCCTAGAGTTATATTCTACAATTTCTGAAAGCAATCCTCGTTTATTAAAAGCTTCCCTTTCCATAAGTATTTTTTTATCGTTCATGTATCCCTTTATATCATAGTAAACAGAATACTTCAGGCGGGTTTTTACCTTTAGCTGTTTAATTTTAGCAAACTCTTTCTCGTCCTGAGAAATAAAATCAGATTTTTTATTTGAAGACGGGTTAATGTTTTGAGCTATGCTCGATTTACTGGTAAATGAAATTGCTGCAATTAAAAACAGCACAATAAAATTTATTTTAGAATAAAAATATTTTTTTTGTAATGATAGCATTACTTATCTCCATTAATTTCTATTTACTAATATTTTTCAATCACAACAAATAGTTTTATTTATCGGTCTTAAATAAATGTCTTTCCCGGAACAGCTGACCAACTTCTGCGCCGACAATGAATAAACAAGCAGAATAGAAAACCCATAATAGAATTGCAAGAATAAGAACAAACGCGCCGTAAAGCGGATTACTACTTAACGTAGTATTAATGTAATACCTAAAAACATTTCGCGCAATTTCCCAAAGTAGTGTAGCCCAAAACGCACTTACGTAAGCCACTTTTTTCCCGAGTTGTTCATAAGGAATTAGATAATATAGAAGGAAAAACATTACAAACATTAGTCCCAGAGAAAAAACATATAAGCCCAAATTCCAAAGCGAACTGGCTGTAAGATGCTGAATTGCCGGATAGTCTTTTGTTAACTCATAAAATAATTTTACAGCAGGATACATAAAAGTTGTAAGCGAAATTAAAAACACAAGCAAGATCACCATCAAGATATCGCGGAATAAGCCGTAAAGATATCCTTTCGAAATTTTTACATGAAATATTTGATTTAATATTGTTCTTATGCTGCTGAAGATCCAAGTTGATGTAAAAAGCAAACCGATCACGCCAATGAATCCAGCAAGTGTTTTATACTGTATTACTTCAGGTAATCTCGAAATGATTAACCTTTTCATATAATTTGCATAGGCAGGATACGGAATAGCCTGATCAATAAGATTGTTCAGCTGTGTTTCAATAACAGATTGGTCAAAAATGTTTCCCAGAAGAGAAAATACAAGAAGAATAAAAGGAATCATCCCCAGAAAAAGTGAAAATGAAATTCCCGCACCCGCAAAGAAAAGATTATTTTCATCCATACGTTTGAAAAGACCGATAAAATAATAACGTAAGAATTCAATTATTTTTCTGTAGGTGGTTAATGAAATTACAGAACTAATCGTTTTTAGAATTTTAATGCGCAACATTCATTCTCTTTGGAATTGCAGAGTAATACAAATCAAATAGAAGTTGAAATGGATAGTCATACTGGTCATTTACATTCAAGCTCTTGCCGCCCGTTTCACCAATAAGAACAAATGGAGTAAAGCTTTTTGACGCGGCTTCTTCAAATTTTTCTTGATTATCCGGATTTACAGAAATAATAACACGCGATTGGGATTCTGAAAAGAATGAAAAATCTTCCCGAGTTTTAACCGGAATATGAACGTGTGCGCCAATCGGTTTTTCTTGATTGATAATACAGCACTCGGCAAGTGTACACATTATTCCGCCGTCTGAAATATCATGTGCTGAATTTACTAAACCATTTTCTATGAGATGTAAAAGAAGTTTATGCAAATCTTTTTCGGTTTGGAAATCAATCTTAGGAATTTCTCCGGTTACTAAATTATGAATCACTTTCATGTACTCGCTTCCGCCAACTTCTTCGTAATCTTCGCCAAGCAGATAGATCAAATCGCCGTCATTTTTAAATTGTGCGGTTGTTATGTTTTCAAGTTTTTCAATCAATCCAACCATTCCTATAACGGGAGTTGGATAAACGGAAGTGTCGGGGCTTTCATTATAGAAACTTACGTTTCCGCCGGTAACAGGTGTTTTAAAAAATTTGCACGCTTCTCCCATTCCTTCAATTGCTTTCTTAAATGTCCAATACATTTCTGGCTTATACGGATTACCAAAATTTAGACAATTAGTAATAGCAAGAGGAACAGCGCCACTGCAGACTACATTACGTGCAGATTCAGCAACAGCAATCTTTGTTCCTTCTTTAGGATTTAGATACACAAATCTTCCATTGCAATCCGTTTTTGCGGCAAGTGCTTTGTTGCTATCTTTAATTAAAATTACAGCGGCGTCTGAACCTGGACCAACAACAGTATTTGTACGTACCATTGAATCGTACTGTTGATATACCCACTGCTTTGATGCTATGTTCGGCGATGAAAATATTTTTTCGAATGCTTCGGAAACATTATCAGGCTCTGGTAAACTTTTCAAATTAAATTTACGTGTCTCTTCAAGGTATTTTGGCTCTTCAGTATCACGTATATAAACAGGCGCATTGCCGCCAAGAACCAATTCAACGGGCGAGATTTCAACTTTTTTTTCACCCTCGTAATTAATAACCACTTTTTCTTTATCTGTTACTTCACCAATTGTTTCACAATGTAAATCCCACTTCAAGAAAATTTCTTTAATTTTTTCTTCGCATCCTTTTTTTGCTACGACTAACATTCTTTCCTGGCTTTCGGAAAGCATTATTTCATAAGCGCTCATACCTTCTTCGCGAAGCGGAACTTTGTTTAGGTCAATGATCATTCCCGATTCGCCTTTGGCACTCATTTCCGAAGTTGAACAAGAAATACCGGCGGCACCCATATCCTGAATTCCAATCACCAAATCTTGTTTAATAATTTCTAAAGTTGCTTCAAGTAAAAGTTTTTCCGTGAATGGGTCTCCAACTTGAACCGAAGGACGTTTTGCTTCCGACTTTTCTGAAATTTCTTCAGACGCAAAAGTAGCACCGTGTATTCCATCTCTTCCGGTTGATGAACCCACAATCATTACGGGATTGCCTTTCCCTTTTGCCGTGGCGGAAACAACATATTTTGTATCTACAATTCCAATAGCCATCGCATTTACAAGCGGATTTCCTTTGTATGATTCATCAAAATAAATTTCACCACCGACCGTGGGAACGCCGAAACAATTTCCATAATCGCCAATGCCTTTCACCACTCCTTCGAATAAATATCTTGTGCGGGGATCTGAGAGAGGACCAAACCTAAGTGAATTTAAACATGCAATTGGGCGTGCGCCCATTGTAAAGATATCCCTTAAAATTCCACCGACTCCCGTTGCAGCACCCTGATAAGGTTCAACAGCAGATGGGTGGTTATGGCTTTCAATCTTGAATGCTACCGCAAGTCCGTCGCCAATATCTACAAGTCCTGCATTTTCCTCTCCGGCGCTGACTAATAATCTGCCTCCGCTTCTTGGCAAAGTTTTGAGAAGAGCAATTGAATTTTTATAACTGCAATGCTCGCTCCACATCACCGAAAAAATTCCAAGTTCAGTGAATGTAGGAATTCTTCCTAGTCGTTCACAAATCCAACCGTATTCCTCTTCAGTTAATCCGTGTTCACGTGCTAAACTTAAATTTACTGCCGGCTCTTTCATTCTCTTATTAAAATATTATCAATTTGTGAAAGCAATATAATAATTTTTCTATTGTCAGTTGATCATGAATAGTTAAAAGGGATCGTTGCTCAAATTAGAGTAAAATCAATTTTTAATTGAGCCGCGAGCAATATTCTATATGAATTGAGTATAATGTTATAATTGATTCAATAGCCAAACATTTCTATTTTTAAGCCGTCTTAAAGATTGGTGAAAACTAAATAACAGGCACTCGCAATGAAAAATTCTTTTCAGAATCATAAATACTGGCTTGCTGCCGCAGCAATTATTTTTGTTTTGATTATTGTTCTATATCCCTTCAGCGTTTTTAATACCATGAAAATGGATGTAACCCGTTCCGAGGCAATAGAGATAGCACAAAAATATTTACAAAAAGAGCATTTTGATCTAAAAGGTTTTAGCAGTGAAGCGTTTTTAGATAACTCTCCAATAGAAAACAGATACCTATTAAAAAAATTAGGCAACAAAGAATTCAAAGAATATATTAAAAATCAAAAGAGAGCTACATTAAGCTGGGTTGTAATGTTTCATCAGGATTTGCCAAAGCAAATTGCACAGACAACTTATTATGTTGATGTTTCAAGCGAAGGTGAAATTTTTGGATTCAACCGAGAAATCCCAGATACAGCCGGCAGCAAATCTATTTCAAAAAAGGAAGCTACAGAATTCATTGATAATTATATTAAACAAAATCTTGGCGATGAATTTCAAGGATTCAATTTAGTTGAATCTAAAGAAGATACATACCGAAACAGAAGCGATTATTCTTTTAGATGGGAAAAGCCAGAATCAAAATTAAACGCGAAACTGATAATTCTGGCTAATGTTCAGGGAGATAAAGTTGGCAAGTTCTCATATTATTTCGAAGTGCCTCAGGTTGAACGCGGTTACTTTACTTCTGCAGAAGCTATTTATGGAACTGTTTCTGCAATCTTCGTAATTGTACTTATCTTAATTGCGTTTTATCTGTTCCTAAAGAAATATCATCAGGGCGAAATTTGGGTAAGTGCCGGCAGAAATATTTTCATTTTGTTTTTTACTATTTCGTTAATAGATATAATAAACACATGGCCTGGAATAGGACAAGGTTCTCAACTCGGGAATCTATCTTTTACATATATGAAAGTTATTATTCTGCTAATTAACGGTTTAGTAATTTATTTTTTCCTTTCACTTTTGGTTTTTGCCAGTTGGACTGTAGGCGAATCATATGCGAGAAGTTTGTGGCCGGAGAAATTAAAAGGCGCAGACGCATTTATTAAAGGTCACTTTTTCTCCCTCGATTCCGGCGCTTCTTTAATGAAAGGATTTGTTATCGGCTCTGCTATTTCTCTAAGCGTCTTGGTTGGAGGCGTTCTATTGAACACACCTAATAGCCCCGCATTTATTAGCCCAACAGGTTTTCAGGAAATCTTTCACGGTTGGCTGCCGGCAGTTAATACTTTGTTTGGCGGAGTTTCCACTTCAATAATTTCTTCAGTTGTCATCACGTTTTTCATAGTTAACATTTCCTACCAGAGGTGGAAAAAGAAATGGATTTCAGTTTTATTAACCGGGTTGGTTACTCTTTTAGGATTTTCGATTTCTTCAACCCCGCCGTCACTAAATAATTTTGAATTAAACTTGGTTTCATATTTTATTTTCGGTTGTTTTCTTGCCTATCTCTATTTCCAATTTGATTTGATGGTAATAGGAAGCGCAATGTTTTTTTATGCAGTTATTCCAAAAGGATTTGCTCTTCTAGCTACAAATAATTCTTTCTATTCATGGAATTTTGCTTTTATTATACTAGCTGTCGTGTCAGCACCAATAATTTATTTAATTAGCAGAGTCCGTAAAGAAGAGTTTGTGATGGAGAATTACGGATTGCCTTCACATATTCAAAGAATTTCTGAACGGGAACGATTAAGAAAAGAATTGGAGATCGCAGCAAAAGTTCAGCTTAGTTTGCTTCCAAAGGAAGAGCCTAAAATTCCCGGTTACGAAATTTCCGCAATTAGTATTCCCGCAATAGAAGCAGGCGGAGATTATTTCGATTTTGTAAAACTGAGCGGCGATAAATTAGGGATTGCAATTGGTGATGTTTCCGGGAAAGGTGTCGGCGCAGCAATATATATGACATTAACAAAGGGAATTTTACAGGCGCATGCAGAAGAAGATGTTTCGCCAAAAAATGTTTTAGGTAAAGTAAACCGCCTGCTTTACAAGACTATCGAAAAAAATACTTTTGTAAGTATGTTCTATGCAATTCTTGATACACACAAGCATTCAATTCTTTACTCACGAGCAGGGCACAATCCGGGAATTCTTTGCAGCCAAGAAAGCGGCGGCACAGAACTTCTTCTAAGTAAAGGGATGGCGCTCGGATTGGAAGAAGGACACATATTTACTTCAACTCTTAATGAAGAAGAAATTTCTATTAAGCAAGGTGATCTCTTTGTTCTTTACACAGACGGCTTTACGGAAGCTATGAATGAACGCCATGAAGAGTATAGCGAAGAAAGATTGGTTAAACTGATTAAAAGCAACAGAAATTTGGGCGCACATGAATTGCTTAACTTGATTCTGAAAGAGGTTAAAAAATTCGTTGATAATTTCCCTCAGCATGATGATATGACGATTCTTGTAATGAAGCGGTTGATCTGATTATTCCAATCCCCAACCGCTTTATTTTCTATCTCCTTCCAGTAAAATTGTTTTTAAATCATAGGTTGGAATTCTCAAAGCGAAAAGTCCAATATCTTTAGAATATTGAAAATGTTTTTTAAGAAAGTTCTCTTATTCCGTAACTTTTGTTTTTAGAAGTCCGTCTAAACTCCAGACCAATTACAGGATAACTACATGAAGAAATATTTTACTCTCTTACTATTCATTCCAATTATTCTTCTTGCTCAAGAGAAAGAAAAAATATTGGTGCTAAAAAAAATTAGCACTCCAATTAAAGTTGATGGTATTATTGATGAAGCCTGGAGTAAAGCCGATTCTGCAACAAATTTTTTTCAACTTCAGCCGTTTTACGGCAAACCGCCTACTAAAAATAGTTATGCTAAAGTTCTTACAACGGAGACTTCCCTTTTTTGCCTAATTGTATGTTACGATGAAAAACAAAACATACAGCGGAACACCGGGAAACAAGATGACATGGGAGGCGATGTTGTTTCGATAATGCTTGATACATTTGGAGATAAACAATCTGCATATAAATTTGCCGTGAACGCCGCAGGTACACGTGCCGACTGCCGCCTGCTTGATGATGCACGCAACCGCGATTACAGCTGGGACGGCATCTGGTTTTCCGATGCAAAAATTTACGACTGGGGTTATGTAATTGAAATTGAGATTCCTTATAAATCAATTCAGTATGACGAGAAACTTACTTCATGGGGATTGGATTTCGACAGATGGCGTCCAATTAACAGCGAAGATCTTTACTGGAGCGAATACTCACAAAATGAGGGGCAGCGTATTTCAAAATTCGGTAAACTATTATTCGAAGAATTCAAACCATCAATAAAAGGATTGAACCTTGAATTTTACCCGACTGTCTTTGGAAAGATTGACTACCTCGGCAACAACAAGTACAAAGTTGATCCGAAAGCAGGTATAGATATTTTTTACAACCCGTCGCCTCAATTAACTGTTCAGGCAACTGCATACCCGGACTTTGCACAAATAGAAGCTGATCCATACGAATTTAACATCTCCCGTTATGAAGTTTTCTTTTCCGAACACAGACCATTCTTTGTACAAGGAAGAGAAATTTTTATGCCGGCAGGAGCCGATAGAAATTCTGGCTTCTATAGTCCATTGGAATTATTCTATTCAAGAAGAATCGGAAAGAAACTTCCAGATGGCTCTGAAGTTCCAATAACGTTTGGAGCAAAAGCTTTCGGCAGAATAAATGATTGGGAATACGGAGGATTTGTAGCACGGACAGAAGAAAAAGATTTTACTAATTACGACGGTTCGAAAACAACAGAACCTACTTCAATTTTCCTTTCGGGCAGAATGAAAAAAAAGATATTGGATAATTCTTCTCTCGGAATTTTATTTGTAGGTAAGCAAACAACTGATAATACTTATGGAGTAATTGATATTGACGGAGCGTTTAGAGGACCGGACTGGCAAGTAGCTTACCAGGCAGCACGCTCGGTAAAAAATTCAGATGGAGATTACGCAGTATCGGCAGGTTTTAGAAAAATAGGTACTAACTGGGTAAATTTATTCCGTGGAAGATATATAGGATCCAATTTCGATATTGATCAAATTGGATTTGTTCCCTGGCGAGGTACCGCTGAACTTGTTACTTTGACAGGACCGGTTTGGTATCCAAAAGATGGCGCAATTTCTCAGATATTAATTTTTACGGGTCCTTTTTTCAATTATGAAAAAGTTGATGCATATACAGATTGGGCATACGTTCTTGGTATGGATATGTCTTTCAGAAATAATATGGGTTATGAAGTTGAAATTGATCTTGGCAAGTCCAAAGACTTAAATGTCAAATACGATTTTCAATCGTACCGCCTAAGCGGCTGGATCAACCAAGCCAAATGGAGTGCAAACATTTACGGCGGTTATCAAAAGACATACAATTTCAGCAGAAATTATCTTGCCGGATTTGGAAATCTCGGCGCTTCATTCAGCTGGAAAATTTTTGATATTCTTGAGATCGGTTCTTCTTATTATATGGGAATTGAAGGAAATCCGGCTGGTAATATTGAAGAGATTTCTTACAACGCGCGCCCTTATTTTTCTTTAACTCCAATTAACGATTTGAACATTCGAACATATGTTGATAATACCTGGCGAAAATCCGGCGACGGCATTGACAGAGTTTTCGTAGGATTTCTATTTGCTTATCAATTTTCTCCTAAGAGCTGGCTTTATTTAGCTCTTAACGAAGTTGACGAACGCAATTATAGATACGATTCTAGCAATAGATTACTTGGAAGTAATATGATGTTAACCGACCGGGTTTCGGTTTTCAAACTAAAATATCTTTATTATTTCTAGAATTCATAAAAGTTATTTAAAACAAAAAGCTCCGGTTGATTTGCCGGAGCTTTTTTTTGTTGACGAAAATTCTTTATGAGCAAGGATCCGGAATTTTTGAAATTCTATTGTTCCATTTAACAAGTTGATCCGGTGTTAAAATTTTTGCAATCTCAGCAAACAGATTTGCTTTCTCATCGCACATTTCCTTCTTTATCTCAATAGACTTAGGATTATTTTTGATGGCATCGCGCGTTGTCTGATTTAATGCTTTTATTTTAACCAAAGCCTGTGCTTTTGTAAGTGTACCAGCTTTTACCGAATCAGCAATCGCTTTACGGTCGGCATTTGCTTTTGCAATTATATCCGCATTAGCGTCTTTAAATTGCTGAACGAGAGGTTTGATTGTAGCATGGAATAGAGCCATCTGATCTTTGATTTGACTCCTTTGCGTATCGGTTAAATTCAATCCTCTGAAAAAAAGTCCAAGATGTTTTCCGATATCAAAATGCATCAGCCATGGATTTCTATTCATCATTGGATTTCCAGGAGAGAATGAATTCATAGAATTCATAAAACTGTAATTAGCCAATGTAGTATTGAATGTCATGTTACTATCTAAAGTAGCATCCTCAACTCCATTGAGAACATCGTTATAATCAATCACAGCAAATTGAGGAGAATCGAAGTTTAATTGATTAGGCGCATTAACATCGGCTTTATCACTGCACCCGCTGAAGTAAAAAAACGGAAGTGATAATATTGCCGCAACCATTACAAACGATTTGAATTTTTGCATGCTTTACTCCCATTGTTGATTAATATTCAGAATATTGACAAGTATTTTCAAAGCCAGGTTTAATTCAATCAAGTATTTTTTGATACTTTATTCAAAGTAAACTAATTTATCACCGCTACTGTTAGAAAATTATCAATATTCTTTTTATTAAGTAAAGAAAAAAGGTAGGTTATGAATCAATCAATTAATGGTGTGTCTGTAAACACATTCGGTAATAGTAAAAATCAATCCATTATTTTCGTTCATGGATTTCCATACGATCATTCAATGTGGGAAGATCAAATTGAATTTTTGAAAGATGAATATTTCTGCATCGCTTACGATGTACGCGGTCTAGGCGAAAGTGCTGTCGGCGACGGGCAATATACCATGGAAGCTTACGTTGATGATCTGTTCTCCATTATTAAAGAATTGAAATTGAGCAAGCCAATATTATGCGGACTCTCGATGGGCGGTTACATTTCTTTGCGAGCTGTTGAAATAGATCAATTTTTATTTGGCGGATTAATTTTATGTGATACAAAATCTGAAGCCGATGATGACGCAGCCAGACTAAAGCGAGCCGCAGGAATAAAGCAAATTAATTCAGGTGAATTTAAAAATTTCATTGATGCGTTTGTTACAAATTGTTTTGCACCTGAGACACCGAAAGAAGACGAGGAGACGTTTCTTGCAACTTTACTCAAAGCTAATAAGCACAATCCAATAGGTGTTAAAGGCGCAATGATTGCAATCATGAGCAGAACCGATACTACTGCATCTTTGACTAAAATTAAATTACCAACCTTAGTTTTATGCGGGTCATTCGATGCGCTAACACCTCCAGTTGTAATGCGTCATCTTGCAGAAAAAATTCCGGGATCTGAGTTTGCAGTAATACCGCGCGCGGGACATATGACTCCGCTGGAAAATCCGGATAGCGTTAATGATTTGATATTAGGTTTCTTGAAAAGAAGATTTCAATAAGTATTGTAGGGACAACTCGTGAGTTGTCCCATTAATAATTATTTTTTCTTTTCATTAATTATACTTTCAATACTCTTAAAATTGGGATTGGCTTTAAATGCAGGGGTGTTTTTCTTTGCCGCGTTTACGGTTCCTTTCGGAAGAGACTGATCTACTATGGCTTTCTTCGATTCATCTTTAATAACGCTGTCAATATTTTTAAAGTTGGGATTGTTCTTTGCCGAAGAACTGTCATGTTTTGCAACCGTCTGTTCAATCTTTTTTATACCTTGATCTATAGTTGTTACTTTGCCTAAATCCAGAGATAACAGAGAATCAAAATATCCCATTGCGCCGATTGTGAATCCTAATGTTATCAAACTTGAACAGAAGACCGGCAAAAAATACCCAGTAAGCCAACGAACGATTAATCCATAATGTTTTCTTTCCATGGATTGTAATTTTTTTGCGGTAACAAAAATTGTAACCGAAAGAACCCAGCTAATTACTACTCCAAGAAATAAAATTACAAGAAAGAAAATTTTAGATTTTACAACTACTGCCCCGGCAATTATAATTGCAAAGAAGATGAGGAAAAAACTTATTCTTTGATTTAATAAATTTTCCGTGAACGCACGCTCTTCGTTAAAATCGCGGTTTGAGGAAGAATCATCTTTGGGATTTTGACCGAATGATTTCATTTTATTCCTCGCGAATGATTAATAGAATTCAACCGAATGAGTAATATATTTTCCGTTTTCATAAACAAACTTTGCACTGAAAAATTTTTCTTGAAATAACCACGGAATAAAAAATTTATCCCCTTCCCATAAATTTAATTCCATGAGTTTTTCATTAGGAATCCATTCGAGTTTTCCTTCGTTGGAATCTATCAACTCTCCTTTAAATTTCTGTGAAGTAAAAAGAAAAACATACCAATCTTTTTTCCCATCGAACATTGGGAACGTAATAAATCCGTGAAGCATAGGATTAATCATCAATAGACCGCTCTCCTCTTTCACTTCGCGTATGGCGCATTCTTCGGGCGTTTCACCCGCTTCAAATTTTCCGCCCAGCCCGTTCCACTTTCCTTCATGAAAATCATTTTTTTTCTTTATGCGGTGAAGCATCAAGGTTCTTTTTCCATCCATCAGATAACAAAGAGTTGCAAGCTGCATATTTACTTTGATTGATTAATTGATGAGGCGAGAATAGAAGAAATATCGTCAAGTTCGTCTAAGAACCATTTTACTTTTTCCGCTTTAGCGCGTTTGCTGTCGCGTACAAGTGCAAGCCATAGTTTACTTTCGTTTGCGTACTTAAGCGATGCAATGGTGTAGCTTGTTAATTCTCTTTTTGTTGATACCGCCGAAGCTTCGATATAATTGCTGATAACGCTTGTTCCGCTTCCGAATAGTTCATCTGCGATTTTTTGCGAAACGTGATCCTTAGGAAGCGAGTCAACAAACTCGATCAACTTAAGTGTGAAAAAATAGATTCGTTTCCTAAATTCGCCTCTCGATTTCGTAGTTTCAAGCTGCATTATTTTACTCTCTGCTCATTCCGAAATAAATTTCTTTTAAGAGATAATTTTTTACATAATCCATAACACCTTCGCGGACGTTCATAACATGTTTATCATAGCCGGCGTTTCTTATTTTTTTCAAATTCGCTTCTGTAAAGTATTGATATTTACTTCTTATCTCTTCCGGCATATCCACGAACTCAATATTCACTGGCTTTCCAACAGCATCAAACAACGCGGTAACCAATTCAACCCAGCTTTGCGCTTGACCTGTTCCAACATTATAAATTCCATTCTTATCATCATGCTCAAGAAAATGAAGTGTCATATCAACTGCATCTTTCACATAAACAAAATCGCGCCGCTGTTCGCCGTCCTTGAATTCCGGTTTATACGATCTGAACAATTGCACTTTGCCCGTATCGCGGACTTGCTCAAACGCTTTGTGAACAACGCTTCTCATTTCTTCTTTGTGATACTCATTCGGACCATAGACATTGAAATATTTCAAACCGACGACTTTATCAATCAATCCGTTCCGCTTAATCCATGTATCAAAAAGATGTTTTGAATAACCGTACATATTCAGCGGGCGTAGTATATCCAACTTTGATTCGTCGTCATTGTAGCCGTTGGAGCCATCACCGTAAGTTGCTGCAGATGATGCGTAAATAAATCTAACTCCGTTCTCCAGACAGAACTTTGCAAGTTCTTGCGAGTAATGAACGTTGTTGTCCATTAAAAAGTCCGCATCTTTTTCGGTTGTGGATGAACAAGCTCCAAGATGAATTACTGCGGAAACCTTAAACGGAAATTTGCGCTGCAAAACCAATCCCATAAAATCATCTTTGTGGAAAAAATCGGCAAATTTTAGTCCGTTAAGGTTCTTCCACTTCTCTTCTTTGCCTAATTCATCAACAACAATAATTTTATCCTTACCTAATCGGTTTAATTTCCACACAAGGGCACTTCCTATAAATCCCGCGCCGCCGGTAACAACTATCATTATCTTCTCATTTATTTATTATATTTGAATGAAAATATATCACTAATAAAAATGAAATAAAATAGAACCCCGACCTTGCAGATCTGTTTCGTTCGTGATCTTCCCAATAGAACAATTATAATCAAGTTCCGGGTTACTGAAAGAATCTTTATATGAATAATTTTGAATTACTTACAAAAATTTTATCAGAAAGAATTTTACTCCTCGACGGTTCAATGGGCGTTTTTATTCAGCGCTATAAATTTTCCGAAGAGGAATTTAGAGGCGAGAGATTTAAAAATCATCCGGCTGATCTTAAAGGTAACAACGACATTTTAGTTCTGACAAAACCGGAAGTTATTAAAGGTATTCATTTATCATATCTTGAAGCCGGTTCGGATATAATCGAAACAAACACATTTAACGGCACGGCAATTTCTCAATCGGATTACAAGACCGAGCATTTGGTTTATGAAATAAATTTTGAAGCGGCTCGAATTGCAAAAGAAGTTGTTAACGAATTTGTGAAGAAAAATCCGGAGAAGCCGCGTTTTGTTGCAGGATCTCTTGGACCAACAAATAAAACATTATCATTATCACCCGATGTGAACGATCCCGGTTACCGTTCAATTTCATTTGATCAAATGGCGGCGGCATTTAAAGAACAAGCGCGCGGATTGATTGACGGCGGAGCCGATATTCTATTGGTTGAAACGATGATTGATACATTAAACGCCAAAGCTGCTCTTTACGGAATAATGGAATTATGCGATGAGACAAATAATCAAATTCCAATAATGATTTCCGGTTCAATCATTGATTTGAGCGGAAGAACTTTATCCGGGCAAAACACAGAAGCATTTTGGAATTCAATTTCTCACACAAAAAATTTATTAAGTGTTGGATTGAATTGTTCGCTCGGACCAAAACAAATGCGCGCGTTTATACAAGAACTTTCTCTGAAAGCAAACGTGTTTGTAAGTCTATATCCTAACGCCGGGTTACCAAATGAGTTTGGCGGTTACGATGAATCTCCGGAAACAATGGGAAAAGTTTTAGAAGAATATGCGCGGGACGGATTTTTCAATATTGTTGGCGGCTGCTGCGGCACAACTCCGGATCATATAAGAAGATTTGCAGAGATCACAAAAAAATATCCTTCGAGAAAAATTCCTGAGATAAAAAAATATCTGAGACTTAGCGGACTAGAGCCGTTAACATTCCGCCCGGATATGAATTTTGTAAATATCGGCGAAAGAACAAATGTTACCGGTTCACGTAAGTTCGCGCGTTTAATCAAAGAAAATAAATTTGAAGAAGCGCTCTCTGTAGCAAAAGAGCAAGTTGAAAACGGCGCTCAAGTTCTAGATGTAAACATGGATGAAGGTTTGATCAACAGCGAAGAGGCGATGAAGAAATTTTTGCAATTGCTCTCTGTTGAACCTGATATTGCGAAAGTTCCTATAATGCTTGATTCATCCAAATGGAGCGTGATTGAAGCGGGTCTAAAATGTCTGCAGGGAAAAGGAATTGTTAATTCAATCTCGATGAAAGAAGGCGAAGAAATTTTTAAAGAACATGCACGTAAAGTCTTGCGCTACGGCGCCGCTGTAATAGTTATGGCGTTTGATGAACTGGGACAGGCAGATTCATTCGAAAGAAAAACAAAAATTTGTGAACGTGCATACAAAATTTTGACAGAGGAAGTTGGCTTTCCGCCGCAGGATATTATTTTCGATCCAAACATCTTTGCGATTGCAACCGGAATTGAAGAACACAATCAATATGCAATCAATTATATCGAAGCGGTTAAATGGATTAAGAAAAATCTTCCGTACGCAAAAGTTAGCGGCGGTGTAAGCAATATCTCATTCGCGTTCCGGGGAAATGATAAAGTTAGAGAAGCAATGCATTCCGCATTCCTCTACCATGCAATTGAAGCGGGAATGGATATGGGGATTGTAAACGCCGGACAGCTTGCTGTCTATGAAGATATTCCAAAAGATCTGCTGGAACATGTTGAAGATGTAATTTTAAACCGCCGCCCGGATGCGACAGAAAGGTTAGTTGAGTTTGCAAATACCTTAACGAAAGACGTTAAACGTGAGACGGAAGACGCTGAGTGGAGACATGGGACAGTAGAAGAAAGATTGAAATATGCACTCATCAAAGGAGTAGTTGAGTTTATTGATCAGGATATTGAAGAAGCACGGCAAAAATATTCTCAACCGCTGGAGGTTATTGAAGGACCGTTGATGAGCGCGATGAATATTGTAGGCGATCTATTCGGTTCCGGAAAAATGTTTTTACCACAGGTAGTAAAAAGCGCACGCGTAATGAAGAAAGCTGTTGCATATCTCATTCCGTTCATTGAGGCGGAAAAAGAAAAGAGCGGCGATACAACCGCCAAAGGAAAAATTTTATTGGCAACAGTGAAAGGTGATGTTCACGATATCGGGAAAAATATTGTTGGTGTAGTTCTCGGTTGTAATAATTATGATGTTATTGATCTTGGTGTAATGGTTCCATCGGATAAAATCCTATCCACTGCTGTCGGTCATAAAGTTGATGCTATAGGATTGAGCGGGCTTATTACTCCGTCGCTTGATGAGATGGTTCATATCGCAAAAGAAATGGAACGGATGAAAATTGATTTACCGCTTCTCATCGGCGGCGCTACAACTTCGCGCCTTCATACAGCCGTAAAAATAGCACCGGAGTTCAGCGGCATTACAATTCATGTGCTGGATGCTTCAAAAAGTGTCGGCGTTGTAAGCAACCTTCTTAATAAAGAATCAAAAGAAAATTTTGCTATCGGCATAAAAGAAGAATACAAAAAATTGAAATCGGATCATTCAAACAGAAGAACAGAAAAAGAATATCTTACAATTGAACAGGCTCGGGCAAATAAACTTAGTATTGACTTCTCGAATTATTTGATCAAACCACCGGGAAAATTTGAGACTACTGTCCTGCGTGATTTTCCGCTTGAGAAGATTAGAGAATTTATTGACTGGACACCTTTCTTTACCACATGGGAATTGAAAGGACGGTATCCGGAAATTTTTGATGACAAAAATTACGGAAGTGAGGCTAAAAAGATTTTTAACGATGCCAACAAACTGTTGGATAAAATAATTTCAGAAAAACTTTTAACCGCAAACGGTGTTTTTCGTTTACTACCTGCAAACTCATCGGATGATGATATTGAAATTTATTCTGATGAATCGCGAAAAGGAATTCTAGCGGTTCTACATACAATCCGTCAGCAGACAATTAAGTCTGCCGACATTCCAAACGTTGCTCTTGCTGATTTTATTGCATCTAAAGAGAGCGGGATTAAAGATTATATAGGAATGTTTGCCGCAACAACCGGCATTGGAATTGAAAAAATAGTTTCGCAATTTGAAAAAGAACACGACGATTACAATTCAATAATGACAAAAGCAGTAGCAGACCGTCTTGCAGAAGCATTTACTGAACTTCTTCATCAAAAAGTTAGAAAAGAATATTGGGGGTATGCGGATAATGAAAAATTTTCTAACGAAGAATTGATCAAAGAAAAATATATTGGAATAAGGCCCGCGCCGGGTTATCCTGCACAACCTGATCATACAGAAAAATTAACTATCTGGAAATTGCTGGATACCGAAAAGAATGCTTCCATTTCTTTAACAGAAAGTTTGGCAATGTATCCGGCGGCTTCAGTATCCGGTTTATACTTCGCACATCCGCAAGCAAAATATTTTACTGTAGGCAAGATCGG
>JAKAMS010000335.1 GCA_021812745.1 Bacteroidota bacterium
AGATTGATATAGAGTGTCTTATCCGAATACCCTTTCTCCATCGGTTTTATATCATAGTGAAACTCTTTTACAAGTTTACGCTGTTCTAAAATTTCCAGGACTTCCATCAGGAATTCTCCAAATCGTTAAATATTTATAAAAAGCTATAAAAGTCTTTGAAAATATAAGAAAGGCGAAATTGAAACCCAACGCGGAAAAAGGGCAATAAGATCAATAGTTGTAAGGAAGCATAATAATTATTAGACTTTGACTTCAAAAAATTAAGGAATGTGCGCTAATGAATTTTTTCTCTCTCTTAAAAACATTTTTTCTGTCTTTATTTTTTCTCGGTTCTATAAATGCTCAGGGCTCGAATCAGTTAATAATTTTTCATGCGGGAAGTCTGACAGTTCCCTTCGAAAAAATTATTAGCGGATTTAAAAAAGAAAACCCCGGCGTTGAAGTATTAAAAGAGATTGCCGGAAGCCGTGAATGTGCCAGAAAAATTTCTGAATTGAAAAAGCCGTGCGATATCTTTGCTTCTGCCGATTACATGGTGATTGACCAGTTGTTAATTCCTCAATATGCAGATTGGAATTTGAAATTTGCGACAAATGAAATGGCAATTGTTTACACAGATAAATCGCGCAGAGCTAAAGAGATCAATCAAAAAAATTGGTTTGATGTTTTGCTTGATAAAAATATCGCGGTTGGAAGGGCTGATCCCAATGCAGATCCATGTGGTTACCGGACAATCTTGACCATGAAACTGGCGGAAATTTACTACAACAAAAAAGGTTTAGTTGAAAATCTGATCAAAAAAGATCAGGAATATATTCGTCCAAAGGAAGTTGACCTTCTTGCTCTTCTTGAAGAGGGAGAACTTGATTACATTTTTCTTTACAGATCGGTTGCGGAACAGCATGGATTAAAATTTTTGTTGTTGCCGGACAAAATAAATATGAAGAAATCCGAACTTGAGGATTATTACAAACAAGTTTCTGTAGAACTCAATGGAAAAAAACCGGGAGAAAAAATTTCTCAGGAAGGTTCATCAATGGTTTATGGTGTTACTATTCCTAAAAATTCGCCCAACAATGTGCTGGCAATAAAATTCATTCATTACCTTATGAATAAGAACAAAGGCTTGAAAGTGATGCAAGAATTTGGACAGCCGACCGTTGTTCCATCTGTGTGCGATACTTACAATAAACTGCCGGACGATTTAAAAAAATATGCCGTGAAGAAGAAATAACATTTAATGAAAAAATATTTCCAAAATAAATCTCTGCTTAATTTAGTTTTCACCTTTTTAGGCGGCGTATTATTACTTTTCATCATTGCACCATTGGCGGGCATGTATCTTAACACTTCTCTCGGGTCGCTGAATGAAGCTGTGGGAAGTGAAGAAGTACGAAACAGCATCTGGCTGAGTTTATGGACTGCTATGGCGGGAACAATATTTTTTTCATTCTTTGCAATTCCACTCGCGTATCTCCTTGCGAGAAAAAAATTTCCGCTTAAAAGTGTTGTTAATGGAATTATTGACATCCCGATAATTATTCCTCATTCAGCGGCGGGTATCGCTGTGTTGGGAATAATAACACGGGATAGTTTTCTTGGAAAAGCGGGTGAATTATTCGGAATAAAATTTGTCGGCAATCCGGCAGGAATAATTTTAGCAATGGCTTTCGTCAGCATTCCGTTCTTGATTAACGCGGCGCGCGACGGATTTGCGGCTGTACCGGAACGTCTCGAAAAAATTGCACTCACTTTGGGTGCTTCTCCAATAAGAGTTTTTTTTACGATCTCCCTTCCGCTTGCGTGGCGCTCAATTTTATCGGGATTTATTTTGATGTGGGCGCGCGGAATGAGCGAGTTCGGAGCGGTAATAATTGTTGCATATAATCCGCAGACCGCTCCGGTTTTAATTTTTGAACGATTCACTTCATACGGATTAAAATATTCTGTGCCTGTAGCAGTTGTGTTTGTTACGGTCTGTTTAATAATTTTTGTTGCACTTAGGTTGGTGAAGAAAAAAAGTTAAATGCTTGTTGTTGATAACATATCGTTGAGAGCCGGTAATTTTGAATTGAAGGAGATCAATTTCAGAGTTGATAAAGGGGATTACTTTGTGATCTTAGGAATTTCCGGTGTAGGTAAAAGTTTGCTTCTCGAATCAATAGCAGGATTAACATCAATTACTTCGGGTGAAATATTATTGCGCGGGAAGAAAATATCTGACGAAAAAATTCAAAAGAGAAATATTAGTATAGTTTATCAGGATGCAGATCTATTTCCCCATTTAACGGTTTTTGAAAATATAGCTTACCCTCTTCACAGCCGTAAAGAAAAAAATATTAAAGAAAAAGTTTTAATTGCAGCCGAACAAACCGGAATAGCTGACAAGCTTGAACGAAACCCCGGAACTCTTTCCGGCGGAGAGTATCAACGCGTTGCGCTTGCAAGAAGTTTGGCATCAGGGAACGATATTTTCCTTTTAGATGAACCTTTGTCAGCCCTTGATCCAAAATCTAAAAATGATTTGCGTGCGCTGCTGAGGAAATTAAATCGTGATGGAATTACAATTATTCACGTAACTCACGATTATGAGGAAGCTGTTTCCTTAGCGAACAAAATTGGAATTATGGAAAAAGGAGAAATGGTTCATGTCGCTTCTCCTGAAGAAATATTTAAACATCCTAAATCCGAGTTTGTCGCTCAGTTTATAGGAATAAAAAATTTTCTGCGCGGCGAATTAAATACAATTAAAGAAAGCGATCTCAAAGAATTTTCTACAAACGGAATTAAAATATTTTCTTTGACTGATGTGGCAGATGGCGGCGCGTTTTTGCTTATTCAGCCGGATGAAATTAGCATTTCCAATTCTATTGAAAGCGGAAGCGCGCGTAACCATTTCAAAGGTAAAATTACCGATATTGCGCGCGCTAAAATTGGAATTGAAGTAACTATAGATATCGGATGTGAATTAATCTCTCTGATCTCTTCCGATGCGATGAATTCGCTCGAACTGAAAATCGGTAAAGAAGTATGGATAAGTTTCAAAGCATCTGCATGTAAGATTTATAAATAAAATAAAACAAAAGAGGAGAACAAATGAACAACGCAATTTGCGAAATGGTGGATCCGCATAACGAACCGGTCTATTCATATCTTCCAAACAGTCCGGAAAGAATAAAGCTGCTTAAGGAATTAGAAAGGCAATCAAATATTGAAATAGAAATACCGTTAATCATTGGCGGTAAAGAAGTACGAACAGGCATTCTTGGTAAAGTTGTTATGCCTCATGATCACGGTCATATACTAGCTACATATCATAAAGCAGGCGAAAAAGAAATTAAAATGGCAATTGACGCAGCATTAGCAGTCAAAGAGGAATGGATGACAATGTCGTGGGTAGAACGTTCCGCCATCTTTTTCAAAATTGCAGATTTGATAGCAAAAAAATACCGTTATACCATAAATGCTGCAACGATGTTGGGTCAGGGTAAAAATGTATTTCAGTCTGAAATTGATGCCGTATGCGAATCAATTGATTTTTTACGTTACAATACTTTTTTTGCTTCTCAAATTTATAATCAGCAGCCAAAATCAGATTCAGCAACAATGAACAGGCTGGAATATCGTCCGCTTGAAGGATTTGTGTTTGCAATTTCACCGTTCAATTTTACATCTAT
>JAKAMS010000336.1 GCA_021812745.1 Bacteroidota bacterium
TAATGCCGGGATCGCAAAGTACGCTACAAAACTTTCAGAAACTTTGCAGTGCGTTGAGTGTTAGTGCGCCGGTTGGTTCGTTGGGAAAATTGAATTCGCAGGAAAAGCCTGCGCAAATTGATAAAATTGATTTTCAAAACCCGCTTTTTGAAGATCTGTTCGAAAATAAAAAAATACCGCAGATTGAACCGCCCGATATTTATTTCTACTTCAAAGTAGTGCCCGGAAGTAAAGGTAAAAATATTATCTCAATGTTCGATAATTCTTCTTTTCTTAGCGAATACAAAGTTGGAGCAGGAACAGTGTTTCTGTTCAATTCGGCTCCGGTTTTAAGCTGGAATAATTTTCCCATCAAAGGATTTTTTGCGCCGATGATAAATAAATTAATTCTTTATTCTGCTTCTAAAATAAAAGAACAAAATAATTTTATTACCGGAAATGAAATTACTGCCGATATTTCAAACCGAACTTCCGGACAAATAATTATACAAAAACCTAGTAACATCAAAGAATTTGTTAACGCAGATTCACTTTCTAATAAAAATTATCTTTCTTACAAAAAGACTGATGAAGCCGGTACGTATAAATTCTATTCAGGCAATAAATTGTTGGATTATATCTCGGTTAATAATGATCCGCGCGAATCGGTAACACAAAAAGAGAGTGATTCCGATTTTAATGAGTATCTTAAACAGATCGGGTTCGATGGAAAATTATATACATTTACACCCGGAGATGATTTCTCAAAAGTAATTTATCAATCCCGCTTTGGAACTGAGCTCTGGAAATATTTTCTAATGATGGTTCTTTTACTGGCAATTGTTGAATCTATCGTAGCAAGAAGTTCAAAGAAAGATGTATCTGATATTCAATAAAATTAATTATAAGGAAACGGAAACAAAGAATGATAGACATTATCAACAAAAAAAAAGAACGCGCGATTCTTGTCTCGGTTATTACCGGTGATTATTCAAAAGATCAGGTGAATGAACATCTCGGCGAATTAGAATTGCTCGCCGATACAGCCGGTGCCGATGTGATATTTAAAATTACCCAGGACCGCCACAGACCTGATCCGGCAACATTTATCGGTAAAGGAAAAGCCGAAGAGATTCAGCAGCTAATCGAATTAAACGACATTCAGCTTGTAATCTTTGATGATGACTTAAATCCCACGCAAGTCCGCAACCTTGAAAAAATATTAGAGAGAAAAATTTTAGACCGGAGCGGGCTAATTCTTGACATATTCGCATCTCACGCAAAAACACGTGAAGCAAAAACTCAAGTTGAGCTTGCGCAGCTGCAATATATGCTGCCGCGCTTAAGCCGGGCTTGGACTCACTTATCGAAACAGTACGGCGGCATTGGTACTAAAGGTCCCGGTGAAACACAGATTGAAACCGACAGAAGAATTATCCGCACACGGATAAGCAAACTGAAAGAGAATCTAAAAAAAATCGAAGCTCATCAGGAAACAAAAAGTGTCGGAAGAAAAGAATTTGTTACAGCGTGTTTGGTCGGATATACAAATGCAGGCAAATCAACTTTGCTAAATCGCCTTACGGAAGCGGGCGTTCTTGCTGAAGACAAATTGTTTGCAACCTTAGATTCAACTACCCGAGCATTCGAGATCGAAAAAAATAAAAAGATTTTGTTGAGTGATACAGTTGGATTTATACGCAAACTGCCTCATCATCTTGTCGCATCGTTTAAGACAACTCTTAATGTTGTTAAAGATGCAGATGTGATTCTTCATGTAATAGATGTTTCTAACGATTATTTTGAGGATCACATAAGAGTTGTCGAATCAACGCTGGAGGAGTTAGATAGTAATAAGAAAATCCAGATTAAAATTTTCAACAAAGTTGATGCTCTAAAAGACAAGAACATGATGGATTATATCTCCCAACAATATCAAGAAAGTATTTTGATTTCTGCCGAACGGGGAATGAACATCGGAAATTTGAGAAAGATGATGCTTGACATCTACGAACAAAATTTTGTCGAGAGTACAATTGAACTGAAACCTCACGAGTCAAAACTTGTTTCACAGCTTTATGATCTGGCGGAAATTCTTTCTGCAGATTATGAAGAAGAAAAAATTGTTATTACATATAGAGCTAACGCTTCGGCACATAATAAAATCCAGGGAATCTTAAAATCACGAACAAAATTAGAAGGTAAAAATTGAAACTCGTACTTGACGGCAAATCACTCACGCTTGATAAAATCGAAAAGTTTATAAAAGAAAATCAGCAAGTTATCCTTTCCACATATGCGGTGAAGAGAATTAACGAATCGCGCGGATTAGTAGAGAAGTGGATTAAAGAAAAGAAAGTCATTTATGGTGTTACCACAGGATTCGGCGAATTTGCGAATGTTAAAATATCAGAGGAAGATACTGAAACTCTTCAGCGTAATCTGATTATTAGTCACTCTGCGGGTGTGGGTGATAATCTTCCTCCTTTGATTGTAAAAATAATGATGCTTCTGAGAGTAAATGCTCTCGCTCAAGGTTATTCGGGAATACGTCTCTCTACTCTTGAACATCTTATAAAGATGATTAATAACAATATAATTCCTGTAATTCCATCACAAGGATCTGTCGGATCGAGCGGCGATCTTGCACCGCTCTCTCATCTTGTTCTTGCAATGATGGGTGACGGTGAAGTGCAGTTAATTAAAAATGTTCTTGATGAAAAATCCGTCTCGTCAAAAATTATCTCTGCTAATGATGCTTTCAAAAAATATAAAATGAAAGGCGTTAAACTAGCCGCTAAAGAAGGACTTGCTCTGATTAACGGAACACAGATGATGACGGCATTCGCATCATGGATTTGTATTCAATCAAAAAAAATAATTAAGACTGCGGATATCTCGGCAGCGTTGGCACACGAAGCATTGAGGGGAACTGACAAAGCTTACGATCCCCGTATTCATAAACTCAGACCTTACCCGGGACAAATCGCTACAGCCAAGAATTTATTAAATCTATTGAATAGAAGTGAGATTCGTATTTCTCATCTCCAAGGGGATTCACGGGTTCAGGATTCATATTCGATACGCTGCATTCCACAGATTCACGGCGCGTCCCGTGATACAATTAATTACGTTTCTTCTCTTGTTGAGATCGAAATAAATTCGGTTAATGATAATCCGCTAATTTTTTCTCAAGAAGGAGATCATCTTGAAGGAGGAAATTTTCATGGACAGCCTATGGCGTTGGCAATGGATTTCATGGGAATAGCTCTTTCAGAATTGGCAAACGTTTCCGAAAGAAGGATCGAGCGAATGGTTAACGGTTCATTGAGCCAACTCCCCAGATTCCTTACTAAGCATGGCGGATTAAATTCCGGTCTAATGATAGCCCAGTATACCGCCGCCTCGTTAGTTTCTGAAAATAAAGTTCTCGCTCATCCGGCAAGTGTTGATTCTATTCCAACATCGGCAAATCAGGAAGATCATAATTCAATGGGGTCAATTGCAGCGCGGAAGTGTTATCAAATTTTAAAAAATGTTCAAACCGTTATTGCTATAGAGTTATTAACCGCCGCACAAGGAGTGGAATTCCTAAAGCCGTTAAAATGCGGAATAGGAACTGCATTGGCTCATAAATCAATTAGAAAAAAAGTGGCTCCCCTTAATCAAGATCGAATAATTT
>JAKAMS010000337.1 GCA_021812745.1 Bacteroidota bacterium
GAGGTAGTCAAAAATATCACTTGAGTTATCTTCTTCCGAAATAATCGAAGCCGCTACAGTAACCGAAGTAAGTTTGTCTAGAGAGCGTTGTGTTTCCGGATCGAAGTGGCGAATTGATTCAAGAAAATCGCCGTCATATTCAAGCCGGCATGGCTGCTTTTCGCTGTATGACCATAAATCAATTATAGAACCGCGCACGGCAAAATCTCCGGGATTTTCTACATACTTATCGCGGTTGTAATTAATTGTATTAAAATACTCGATGAGATCATCGTATGTTAAGTTGCCGCCAATTTCAATTTTAGTTGTGTTTTTGTCTATAGCGTTCTTTGAAGGTAATTTTATTTTCAACAGATCGTAAGTTGAAATCACAATGAAATGCTGCCGGACATTTAAATCTGTTAACTTTTCTTGCAAGACTTCAGCGCTTAAATCGTCAACCGCAACAACAAGATTTTCAAAGCCAAGAATACTCAACTCAACTTTGGTTTCATTTACGGATTGAACGGTCGGGCATAAAAGAACTATTTGTTTTTCTTTTTCTGAAATTGATTTTATAAAAAGAGATCTTGACGAACCCGGGAACGGAGAAACATAAATTTTTTGGTGCTGTACCGAGGTATAAATTTTTTCTTTTAGCTCGCTCAGAGGTTGCAGCAATTCAATAAGAATATCAGCAGGTGATTTCATTTTTTCTTTCTTTAAAATACAGTTATCCCTTTCTCTCTATCTCGCGAGGGAAGGGGTCTTTCGTAAAAACAACTAACCAAACATAAAACCTTTCACTTCAAATTGCTTATAGGAAATGAATTGTATCAACAAAAACAAATAACAGAATTAATTTGTTTCCGTTATCCCTACACCTTTCGCAAATTTTATATTATTTTAGAATATGATTTCCATTCACAAACATTAGGAAATTTATATGACTCTCCTTAAAGCACGCATTTTGAATGAATTAAAATCAGATGATCTAAAATGGACATGTGACACGGATGTATTTGATTTCGAGAACACAAAAAATGTTAAACCAATTGAAGGAATAGTCGGTCAGGAACGCGCTTTGAAAGCTTTGCGCCTCGGCGTTGAATTGAAAAGTCCCGGCTATAATATTTTTATTACCGGTCTTTCCGGCACCGGTAAATTTACCGCAATCAAACAGATGCTGGAATCAATCACACCGGACTGTTCTAATCTTAACGATTACGCATACGTAAATAATTTTAAGGATGAAGACAGACCAATTCTGCTGCAGTTTCCTGCCGGGCAAGCGAACAAATTCAAGAAAGATTTATCGCGCGCAATTAAATTTCTGCAGGAAAAAATTCCTCAGCTTCTATCCGCCGAGCCATTTGCAAAACAAAAAAAACAAATTTACTCGGAGTTCGGCAAAATACAGCAGAAGATGATGACTGAGTTCGAAGAAAAACTTAAAAAAGATAATTTTACTCTCGGTCAGGTTAAAGTTGGAGAACTTGCCCGCCCCGAAATTCTTGCCGTTGTAAATGAACAGCCGGTTTTTGTCCAGCAGCTTGATGAACTAATTCACACAGAAAAAATCACAAAAGAAAAAGCAGAAGAGATTGTAACTAAGTACGCTTCTTATCAGGACGAACTTCAAAAAGTTTTTAGAGAAAGTTTAAAACTCACACAAGATTTTCAAGAAAGGGTTGCAAAACTTGAAAGTGAATTTGTTAATGAGTTTATAGCGCTCGCACTTGATGAATTGAAGAGGAAATATAAAATTCATTCAGTAAAAGAATATCTAGATCAAGTTCACGAAAGCATTCTCGTTAACCTGGATGTATTTAAAGGACAAAAACCAACGCGGGAAGAATCCGATGGCGGCGTTATAATTGACTATCTGAAGGAGTATGAACTCAATATCATACTCGATAATTCGCGCACAAAAAGATGTCCGGTTATTGTTGAAACGTCTCCAACTTACAACAACTTATTCGGCACAATAGAAAAATACAGCGACGGAAAGGGCGGCTGGTATGCAGACTTCACAAAAATTAAAGCAGGTTCTCTTCTTCGAGCAAACGGCGGATATATAATAATAAATGCGATGGATGCTTTTGGCGAACCGGGTGTGTGGAAAACCCTTAAACGCGTTTTGTTGTTCGGTCAACTGGAAATTCAAGACGTTGCAAATCTTTATCAACTCTCACCAAGCGTATTAAAACCGGAAGCGATTGACGTTGACACAAAAGTGATATTGATTGGAAACAGTTACATCTATTCAATGCTCTCTTCGTATGAAGATGACTTTAATAAAATTTTCAAAGTTAAAGCCGACTTTGATTATGAGATGAAACGTTCAGAATCAACGATGACAGAATATGCTATGATAATTAAGAAACTGATTCAGACAGAGAAACTTTTAGAATTCGATAAATCCGCAATTGCAAAAATTATTGAATACGGCGCACGTTACGCCGGCGAGAAGAATAAACTTACAACACGTTTTGCATACATTGCCGATCTGGTAAGAGAAGCTTGTTTTTGGGCACGCGACAACAAGCATAAAATGGTAACAAGTCTTCACGTTGATGAAGCATTCAATTCTTCAAAAGAACGGCACGGACTTTATGAATCAAAACTTTCTGAAATGATTAACGACGGAACTATTCTTATTGATACAGATGGTTTACGCGTTGGAACAATTAACGGTCTTGCGGTTTACGAAAGCGGAAAATTTGCATTCGGAAAACCAACAAGAATCACTGCTTCTGTTGCGCTCGGCAGCGGAAATATTATTAATGTTGAGAGGGAATCCGGATTAAGCGGAAATACTCACAACAAAGGTGTATTAATAATTTCAGGTTACTTCAGAGAAAATTTCGGTTCACGTATTCCTCTTTCATTTACAGCAAGTTTGGTATTTGAACAAGGATACGGAATGATTGACGGAGACAGCGCTTCAATCACAGAAATTTGCGCTCTTCTTTCCGCGCTTTCAAATATTCCTATCAAACAATCTTTTGCTATTACCGGATCGGTAAATCAGAAAGGAGAAATTCAGCCGATCGGCGGAGTTAACGAAAAAATTGAAGGATTTTTTGACGTCTGCAAATCAAAAGGATTAACGGGCAGACAAGGCGTAGTAATTCCTGCACAGAATGTAAAAGACCTGATGCTTAGCGATGAAGTAGTTGATGCGGTGAAAAAAAATAAATTCCATATCTATGCAGTCAAAAAGGTTGAGGAGGCAATTGAAATTCTTACCGGCGTTCGTGCAGGCGCGAGATTGAAGAATGGAAAGTTTGAGCCGAACACTGTTTTCGGAGAAGTGGAAAAAGAACTTACCTCAATGAGAAAAAGATTACGCCCGGCTGAAAAGAAAAAGAATAATTCTAAAGCAAAAGAAAACGGCGAAGAAAAATCGCTAAAGGGTAAAAAGATAAAATGACAATAAAATTCGCAAAGACAAAAATACTTGCTACAATCGGTCCGGCGACAGACTCAAACGAAAAATTAGAAGCATTAATTGATGCCGGATGTAATGCGTTCAGACTTAATTTTTCTCATGGCAATTTGGACTATTTTGAAAAAGTTTTTAACTCCATAAATGAATTGTGCATTTCTAAATCACTTCCGATCCCTATTCTTATTGATTTACAAGGTC
>JAKAMS010000013.1 GCA_021812745.1 Bacteroidota bacterium
CGCCCCAGTAAAAATTTTCTGACTGGCGTTTAGCAAATGTTAAGTAAAGAGCCCAATCCGCATTACTAAATTCAGTAATTTTTGTAGCGTCTAAGCGGTCACCAGTATGAATATCAAGTATTCCGTCTCCGTTTGCATCATACAATGCGTTTCGTGTATCCGGAATTCCATCAATACTTGAACGCATTAAGCTGATGCCAATACTCATATCTTTTCCGTAAGGAATTGCTACGGCGGCATAATTATAATTCACAAGACTGCCGAAATGTTCTTCGTGCATCAATGCAACTTGCGGATAGTTTAAGCGGGCAAGTCCTGCTGGATTCCAATATCCCGAAGTAACATCATTGACAACCGCAACTTGAGCACTTCCCATTGCAAGCGCGCGTCCGCCTACACCGATTGCCAAAAATTCTCCGGCGTATTTGCCAATTACCGTCTGGGAATAAATTGAGGTAAAAGAAAAAATAAGAAAGGAAAAGAAAAAAGCCGTCTGTTTCATACATCTTCCTGCTGAATTAGTTAGTGTAGAAATAACTATGCTTTCTCCTTTTGTTGATGCAATAATAAATTTTATCTTCAAACTATGCAACAGCATTTATTTTCACTTCTTTTCTGTTTGTTTTGCCACAGCATTGATAGCCGCATTAATAGCTTCCTGATCGCCGAGGTAATAATGTTTTATCGGTTTCAGATCTTTATCAAGCTCATAAACCAATGGAATTCCGGTTGGAATATTGAGTTCAGTAATTTCTGCCTCAGAAATGTTATCGAGATATTTTACGAGAGCTCGCAGACTATTCCCGTGCGCTGCGATGATTACACGTTTGCCGCTTTTAATTACGGGGGCAATAGTTTCATGCCAGTATGGAAGAAATCTGTCAACGGTAAGTTTCAAACTTTCTGTTAGCGGAATCTCATTTTTTTTAAGATCTGAATAGCGAGGGTCTTTACCCGGATAGCGGTCATCATTTTCTTCAAGCGCCGGCGGCGGAACATCGTAACTTCTTCTCCAAATTTTTACTTTTTCGTTGCCGTATTTTTCAGCTGTTTCAGCTTTGTTCAAACCTTGAAGCGCGCCGTAATGTCTTTCATTCAATCGCCATGATTTTACGACAGGAATCCAGAATAAGTCCAATCCTTCCAAAGTCATATTCAATGTTCTAATCGCCCGTTTCAATACAGATGTGAATGCGATATCGAAAGTATATCCTTCACTTTTAAGAACTATACCGGCTTGCTTAGCTTCTTCGAATCCTTTTTCTGAGAGATCAACGTCAGTCCAGCCTGTAAAAAGATTTAATTTGTTCCACTCGCTTTCGCCGTGTCTAAGTAAAACTACCTTGAACATTTTTAGTTTCCATAATTTGTTGATAAATGCAGAACAAATATATAAAAAAATGGAAAGAGGATTGTTTCATTTGATGAACTCATCTATTATCTTTGCACAAAGAAGGAACACAATGGATAAATTAATTTATCAATTCTTTAGCGATGACGACTTTCTCCGCATCTCAAATAAAATCAAAGAGATGGAGAAAATTACCTCCGGTGAAATCCGAGTTGCTATCAAAGAGAAAAAACATTTTTTAGAGCGCAGAAAGAATATCCGCCAGCTTTCCGAAAAAGAGTTTCACAAACTCAATATGCACAATACCAGAGATAAAACGGGGATTCTTCTTTATCTTCTTCTTGGAGAGAAACAATTTAATATTTTAGCCGACAGCGGCATAGATGAAATAGTCGGTCAATCTGCATGGGATAAAGTCCGTGACGAAATTCAGCTCCATTTTCAAAACGGAAAATTTTGCGATGGAATAATCTGGGGAATTGACAGGGTTGGAAAAATTCTTTCCGAGCACTTTCCGCGTAAAACCGATGATACAAATGAGCTCTCAAACGAAGTTGTTCTCGATTGATCCTATCCTTACTAAAATTTTCAAGCGAAGTGCATTAATTAACCGGGATTTTTTTCTTTAATATTTCAGTTTAGAATTTCATGAACCGTAGAAAATTTATAAAGAAAAGTTTTTTAGCCTCGATTGCAGCACTTCTGATACCGGTATTTCTTAAATCCGATTTAAAAGCAAAACCTAGAATCAAACTTAATTATAAGCCCCAGCCTTCAAAATGGAACGATAACGATTTAACAATTGCATGGATTGGGCACTCTACCATTCTTATGAATTTTTTTGGTAAGTGGATTTTGACCGATCCGGTTTTATTTAATAGCATCGGAGTTTATTTTTTCGGAGGATCTATTGGTCCGGAACGAATAACACCGCCAGCTTTAGAGATTAATGAATTTCCAAAACCGGATATAATTCTTGTTTCGCACGCGCATATGGATCATATGGATTATCCGACATTAAAAGCATTCGCCCAAAAATATCCGGATCAAATTGATATAGTAGTTGCTTACCTCAACAAAGATGTAATTACTGATCTTCCATGGAAATCGGTTTCTGTTCTGGATTGGAATGATGAAATAAAAATTCAAGACACTCGTATAAAAGCAAACGAAGTAAAACATTTCGGATGGCGCTTCCCCTGGGAAAAGGACCGTTCACGCGGATTTATGAAAGACGGAAGAAGCTACAATGCGTATCTAATTGAGCGGAACGGAAAAAAAGTTTTGTTCGGAGGAGATATGTCATTACACGAAAAACTCCGTCCGTTAAAAAATGAAAATATAGATGTGGCTATTATGCCAATCGGCGCTTACAATCCTTGGATTAGAAATCATTGCAACCCGGAACAGGCATTGCAGATGGCAGATGAAATTAACGCAAAATATTTTATTCCCATTCACACAAAAACTTTCAAACAGAGCATGGAACCGTTCAACGAAGCAATTGATTGGATGAAACGTTCCGCTCCAAATTACAAGATGCAGATAGGGCTTGATGAAATAGGGCAGACTTTTGTTTTGGGTTAAACTGCTTTCGTTTTTCCTTTAATCTGCTGAAATAAAATCCCGCCGACAATCAAAACCAATCCTATAATTGAAGAGATGAACAATTTTTCTTTAAGAACAAACGCAATAAAGAATAACGAGATTACGGGAAAGAGATAAACAATCGTTGAGGTCTTTGCTTTGTTATCACTAAGCGAGAGAGCTTTTAGCCAGAGGAAAAATGTTATTCCCATTTCGAATATACCGATATAAACTGCGCCGAGAATGTATTTAAATTCCACAGAGCTGAAAGAATCAAATAAAAGTATGTACAAACCTGTGTAAACTGTACCGAAGAAAAATGCGCCGAATAATTTAATTTCTTCCCCTCTTTTATCAAGAAGATTCAAAATCCAGAAACCCGCCCATATTATGGAGCTGCTTGCCGCCAGTAGAACACCGTACAAATTATGAAACTGAAGAGATAAAATATTTCCTCTTGTTGAGATAATAATTATTCCGAAGAAAGAAATTAGTAACCCGATAATTGTTTTGATGGAGATTTTCTGTTTCAAAAAAATGGCGGAAAGAATTGAGATTATAAGCGGCCAAATTAGATTTATCGGCTGAGCTTCCTGCGCGGGCAATATTGAATATGCTTTGAATAAAATGAGATAGTATATGAAGGGGTTTATAAATCCCAGCAGCATATTTCTTTTAAGGTGTTCTTTTGAAAATATTTTTTTTAGCTCTTTGGGAGAGTTTATCCTTACAATTACAAAGAGAACTGCCAGACTTGTTAAAGAAGAATAAAACAAAAGTTGTGTTGTGTTTAGACCTTGCAGAGTTAGCTTAAAAGCGGTTGCTACCGTTGACCACGCCAGCACGGCAAGAAGTGAATATATAAGGGATTTAGATTTATCTTTCATTGTATCTTATTTTTGCTTTACGAAAGTAGCACTTTAGATGAATATTCCGCGAATAAAAAATTGAATCGAGAATTAATAAAATCTATTTTCATGTAGTAGTAAAATGCCAATTGAGAAAAAAAGTAAAGAATGCAAAATTCAGGTTACATTTTCGATATAAAAAAATATTCGGTTAATGATGGTCCAGGTATCCGCACAACTGTTTTCTTGAAAGGATGTCCTTTGTCTTGCTGGTGGTGTCATAATCCCGAAAGCCGAAACAGCGAGCCGGAAAAAATTGATAACTGCTCTTTCCGTTGGAATCTTTCATATGAGTCTTCACAACGGAATATGATCGGCTCTCAAGTTTCCGTTAACGATGTAATACGCGAGGTAGAAAAAGATTTGCCTTTTTACGAAGAATCCAAAGGCGGTGCAACCTTTTCCGGCGGCGAACCAATGCTTCAAATTGATTTTCTTCATCAGCTTTTAATAGAATGCAAAAAGAAAGATATAAATACCGCAATTGATACAACCGGATTTGCGCCGCTCGCTGACTTCGAAAAAATTTATGATTTGACCGACACATTTCTCTACGATTTAAAACTGATAGACGATAAATTTCATTATGAATATTGCGGTGTTTCGAATAAACTGATACATGAAAACTTGAAAGAGCTCTCTTCGCGCGGAGGTAAAATTATTTTGCGGCTTCCAATTATTCCAACTCTGACTGACACGGAAGAAAATATAAAGCAGACAATCTCTTTTATATCAACGTTGAAAAATATACGCGAAATTGATCTGCTTCCATTTCACACAACCGCAAAATCAAAATACGAGCGGATGAAAATTCTAAATAAGGTAATTGATATAATTCCGCCCACAAAAGAATATATGAATGAATTAAAAAATAGATTCTCACAACTTGGCATTCCGATTAAGATCGGAGGATAAAATGAAAGAAAGGATAAAAAAACTAAGACAGCAATCGCTCGATGCAATACCGACCCTATCGCACGAACGAGCTCAATTGTTAACTGAATTTTACAAAAGCGGTGAAACACAGAAACATTCTATTCCCGTTGCCCGCGCTTTGTCTTTAAAATACATTTTAGAACATAAAGAACTCTGCATTAATGACGGCGAACTCTTCGTCGGAGAAAAAGGACCGGAACCGAAAGCAACACCTACTTATCCCGAACTTTGCGTTCACTCCGAGCAAGATTTGGATATTCTTCACAACCGTTCAAAAGTTTGGTTCAAAAGCAGTGACGAAACAAGAAACGTAGTTTTGAAAGAAGTCGCTCCCTTCTGGAAAGGAAAAAGCATTAGGGAAAAAATTCTGGAGGAAGTTGATGAAGCGTGGCGCAATTCTTATAACGCCGGAATTTTCACCGAGTTTATGGAACAGCGCGCTCCGGGGCATACCGTTGGTGACGATAAAATTTTTAGAAAAGGTATGCTAGACTTTAAAAAAGAAATTGCAGAGTCAATCAACAAATTAGATTTTTATAATGATAAGGAAGCATTTGAGAAAAGAGAAGAATTGCGCGCAATGGAAATTGCGGCGGATGCTCTGATTGCATTTGCCAAGCGTTATTCAAAACGGCTCTATGAACTCGCTAAATCGGAAAAAGATGTGCAGCGCAAAAATGAATTGGAAACAATGGCTGGAATTTGCGAGCGTGTTCCGGCAAACGCACCGCGGACTTTCTGGGAAGCACTTCAATATTACTGGTTCGTTCATCTTGGCGTAACAACGGAACTCAATACATGGGATTCATACAATCCCGGCAGACTCGATCAGCATCTCAATCCTTTTTTAAAACGTGATGTTGAAAGCGGATTGCTCACAGAAGAATTTGCGGTTGAGCTGCTTCAATCATTCTGGGTAAAGTTTAACAATCAGCCGGCGCCTCCAAAAGTTGGAGTTACAGCACAGGAAAGTAATACCTATACAGATTTTTGTTTGATAAACGTTGGCGGTGTAACGGCAAAAGGCGAAGACGCTACAAATGAAATGACCTACATGATTCTTGATGTGATTGAAGAGATGCGTCTGCTTCAGCCGAGTTCAATGGTGCAGGTGAGCAAAAAAAATCCAGACCGGTTATTAAAGCGTGCTCTTAACATTATTAAGACAGGTTACGGACAACCGTCAATATTCAATACGGACGCAATCATTCAGGAATTAACGCGGCAGGGCAAATCCATTATTGATGCACGAAGCGGAGGCGCAAGCGGCTGTGTTGAAGCAGGCGCATTCGGTAAAGAAGCTTACATACTTACCGGATATTTCAACATTCCAAAAATTTTAGAAATTACTCTTAATAACGGAGATGATCCGTTCACTCAAAAAAATATTGGAATTAAAACCGGCGATCCAAACAGTTTCAAATCATTTGATGAACTTTACGACGCATTCGAAAAACAGATGAATCATTTCATTGACATAAAGATCAAAGGAAACGTAATCATTGAAAGGATTTATGCAGAGTATATGCCATCGCCATTTCTATCAATCTTGGTTGATGACTGCATCAAGAAAGGAAAAGATTATAATGCCGGCGGCGCGCGCTATAATTCATCATACATTCAAGGAGTTGGACTCGGAACCATTACCGATTCACTTTCATCAATAAAGTATAATGTCTTTGATAAAAAGAATTTTTCTATAAAAGAGATGATTGAACTTCTCAAAATCAATTTTGAAAACAGAAAAGAAGCACGGGAGAAATTTTTATTCGAAACCCCGAAATACGGAAACGACGACGATTACGCCGATGATATAACCCGCAGAGTTTTTGAAAGTTATTTTAAAGCAGTTGACGGAAGACCAAACACAAAAGGCGGTCATTTCAGAATTGATCTTCTTCCAACAACTTGTCACGTTTATTTCGGAAGCGTGCTTGGTGCTACTCCGGACGGAAGATTTGCTAAAGAACCGGTGAGCGAAGGAATTTCTCCAGTTCAAGGTGCGGATGTGCACGGTCCGACTTCTGTAATTAAATCGGCATCCAAAATTGATCATCTTAGAACGGGCGGCACTTTGTTGAATCAAAAATTCACTCCTACATTTTTGGAAACGGATGAAGGCAGAGAAAAAGTTTTGCAGCTAATTCGAACATACTTTAGATTAGACGGGCACCATCTGCAGTTCAACGTTGTTAATGCGGAAGTCTTGAAAGAAGCTCAGAAGCATCCGGAAAAATACCGCGATCTGATTGTACGCGTTGCTGGTTACAGCGATTACTTTGTTGATCTCGGCGAGGATTTGCAAAATGAAATTATCAAAAGAACTGAACACACCGGTTATTGATCGGCGAAAATCTGCGTCATCCGTGTTATCAGCGTTCTATTAACTGTTATAGCACACGGATAACACGAATTAACTCGGAAAATTTTTAACAAATAGAAAAGGACAAATTATGTTCAACTCGAAAACTTACATTCAGCGCAGAGCGGAATTAAAAAAGAAAGTCGGCGGCGGTTTAATTTTATTTCTCGGCAATAACGAAGCGCCGATGAATTACACGGACAACACTTACTCATTCCGTCAGGACAGCACATTTCTTTATTACTTCGGATTAGATCAAGCGGAACTTGCTGCAGTTATAGACATTGACGAAAATAAAGAAATTATTTACGGCAATGATTTTTCTTTGGACGATATTGTCTGGATGGGACCTCAGCCAACCATTAAGCAGAGTGCGTCAAAATGCGGAATTAAACAAACAGCATCATTGAGTGAACTTGAGAATGTATGTTTGAATGCGATTAAGCAGGGAAGAAAAATTCATTTTGTACCGCAATACCGGTACGATAATATTTTGAAACTTCACAAACTTCTAGGCACGGCGCCAAAACATGCCAACGATTATGCATCCACCGAGTTGATCAAAGCAATCGCGGCTCAGCGCCTGGTAAAATCGAGTGAAGAAATTGCCGAGATAGAAAAAGCGATCGAAATTTCTTACGAGATGCAGACTGCGGCAATGCGTTTTGCAAAACCGGGAATGCTCGAACGTGATGTGATGGGTTTTATCTCCGGACTTTCAATGTCGATGGGGAGCGGACTTTCCTTCCCCGTTATATTTTCACGACACGGTGAGACACTTCACAATCATTCTTACAACAATAAATTAAAAGACGGTGATCTTGTAGTTAATGATTCCGGCGCGGAAACAGAATTACATTACGCAAGCGATATCACAAGAACATTTCCGGTAAGCGGAAAATTTTCACCGCGTCAAAGAGATATTTACGAGATCGTATTGATTTCACAATTAACCGCGATTTCAAAAATCAAACCAAAGATTCCATTCAAATCGGTTCATCTTAAATCTGTCGAAGTAATTGCAGAAGGATTGAAAGCGGTTGGTTTAATGAAAGGCAACATGAAAAATGCGGTTGAAGCCGGAGCTCATGCTTTGTTCATGCCGCACGGACTTGGACATTTATTAGGTCTTGATGTTCACGATATGGAAAATTACGGAGAGAATAATTTTGGTTACGATGATAAATTAAAACGCAGCACTCAATTCGGTTTGAAATATTTGCGTTATGCAAAACCGCTCGTTCAGGGCGTTGTAATGACCGTTGAACCGGGAATTTATTTTATTCCGCAATTGATTGATAAATGGGAAAAAGAGAAAAAGTTCACCGAGTTTATCAATTACAATAAAGTAAATGCTTACCGCGAGTTCGGCGGAATAAGAATTGAAGATGATGTTGTTGTTACTAAAAACGGAAGCCGAGTCCTCGGCAGACCGATTCCTAAAGCTGTTGAGGATGTTGAAGAAATCGCATCGGATAAAATTTGAATATGCGATTAGCCAACAGTGATAAAATAGCAGTAAATAAATTGGAGGGGGAATGCATCCATTTGAAAAAGCAATAAGTGTTAGTAAAGAGGAAATTTCAATTCTACTTCAAAGTTTAGGCAGAATTGAATGGTCTGATTTTTTATTAAATCCCCGAAGATTACGGGGAAGCGACTTCTTAATGCGTTGGTCTCAAGGTGTTTGGAGCGAACACCGCTTGATTGAGACAATAAATTGAAGAACTTAATTTCTAGGAAACTGATACTTCCTACCGAGCAAGTCTTTCAAGCACCTGGTGGTGCGACCACAAAAAAAATCATTTATAAAGTTTATTATCACTATGCCTATCCATTGGGAATTTCTACTGAAGAACCGAAGCTAAAGCCAGCTTACATAAAAGATAAAAATGGTCACATACTTCCATATGTTAAATTTGAAGGCGGTCGCTTGAAAATTATGAACGAAGCTTTAGAAGAATTAGAAAGATTACGATGACCAATAGAACAGTTCAACTAATTCCAACTAACTGGAATGAAAGAGAAAAACTGAGAGAGAAAGGTCAATTCTGGACTCCGCCTTGGGTTGCAGACGCAATGATTAGTTATCTCCTTGACGATACTAAATTAATATTTGATCCAGCAGTTGGGAAAGGGGCTTTTTTAGATGCATTAAGAAGAGTTACAAAAAAAAAAATTCCTTTCTACGGAACAGATATTGACGAAGATGTTTTGTATGATGATATTTTTCTAGACAATAATTGTTCTGTTGAAAAAAAAGATTTCATCAAAAACCCTCCTAAAAAACTATTCAAATCAATTATTGCCAACCCTCCTTATATACGCCACCATCGTATTGATAGTAAAACAAAACTATTCTTAAAAGAACTTACGGCAAATATTACTGGATTTACATTAGATGGAAGAGCGGGTTATCACATTTTCTTTTTGCTGCAAGCCCTTAATCATTTAGAAGAAAATGGAAAACTTGCTTTTATTATGCCTGCAGATACATGTGAAGGGACCTTTGCAAAAAAATTATGGGATTGGATTTCAAAAAAATATGCAATTGAATGCGTGATTACTTTCGAAAGAAAAGCCACACCATTTCCGGCGGTTGATACTAATCCTCTTATTTTCTTAATCAAAAAAACGAATCCACTGCAAAATCTTATCTGGGTAAAAGTAAATGAACCATTTTCTGCTGATCTGACACGGTTGGTAAAAAGTAATTTTCAAGAAAAATATTTCGAAACTATTTCCGTTACAAATAGAAAAATTCAAGAAGCTTTAGATACTGGTTTTTCTAGACCTCAACAAAACGGCAATGGATTTAAATATCATCTTTCCGACTTTGCAAAAGTCATGCGCGGAATAGCAACCGGCTCTAATGAATTCTTTTTTCTAACTGAGAACCAAGTAAAAGAATTAAATATTCCAGAAATATATTTTAAAATTGCCATTGGCAGGACAAAAGATATTAATGGCGATATTCTAAAGATAAATGATGTAAAGAAACTTGACTCTAAACAACGCCCAACCCGTCTTCTTTCTATTGAAAATCAAAAGGAAAACTTACCTAAGCCTGTAGTTCAGTATTTAAAATTAGGTGAAGAAATGGGCTTACCTAATAGAGCACTTATTCAACAAAGAAAGCCATGGTTTAGAATGGAAAAAAGAGAAATTCCGCAAATTCTTTTTACTTATTTAGGTCGCCGGAATTCCCGTTTTATTTTAAATCAAGCAGAGGTTTTACCTTTAACAGGATTTCTTTGTGTATACCCCTTTCATAGTGATGAAACATTTACTCATAATCTTTGGATGGCGTTAAACCATCCTGATACAATAAAAAATTTGTCTCTTGTTGGTAAGAGTTATGGTTCGGGTGCAATTAAGGTTGAACCAAGAAATTTAGAAAGATTGGGAATTCCAGAAGAACTTGTAGAGAAATATCAATTGGTTAGACCTATTTACAAACAAACCACGCAGCTAAATCTATTTGTAAACGAAAAGAGACATAAATTAAAGGCGAAAAAAGCAAACATGATTTGATCTTGATTTTAAATCCGAAATAAAATTTTCACAATTTCTATAACGTAAACAAAGATTGAAAATCTCTAATAATAATTCTGAGCGGAGCTAAAAATCTTGAGTAAATCAAGTTTAGATTCGTTGACCTGCACTCCCTCAGAATGACTTTTAACAAATCGCACGAGGGGCAAATGTTAATAAAAGAAAAAGTCGAACAGGCAAAAAAACTTTTAGACGAATTTGATATTGACTGCTGGCTTACATTCGCACGCGAAACTTCAATTAACGGCGATCCTACACTTGCGTTCCTTGTTGAATCAGATCTTACTTGGCATTCGTCATTTATAATTACAAAAAATGAAGCACATGCAATAGTTGGAGAATACGACCGACTTACTGTTGAAGAACTTGGTGTCTATGATTCCGTTACCGGATTTGTTAAAGGATTTAAAGAACCTCTGCTAAATCTTCTAAAAAAATTGAACCCGGAAAAGATTGCAATCAATTATTCTGTTGGAAGCGAAATTTGCGACGGACTTACCTACGGCATGTATCTCACACTTCAAAATGTTCTTTCTGAAATCGGTTTCGAAAATAGATTGATCTCTGCCGAGAGAATTGTTTCTGCATTGAGAGAAAGAAAATCTAAATCTGAAGCTGAAAATATCAGACAAGCAATAAGGCATACCGAAGAGATATTCGATCTGGTTGCAAAATTTATTAAACCGGGCAAAACTGAAAAAGAAATTGCATCATTTATGAAACAAGAAGTTGAAAAGAGAAAATTAGAATTCGCGTGGGAAGAGAAAGTTTGTCCATCTGTTTTTACCGGACCTGAGACTGCGGGCGCTCATTACGCGCCAACAGAACGCAAAGTAGAAAAAGGTCATTTGCTTAATATGGATTTCGGCGTTAAGGTTAACGGATATTGTTCAGATATGCAGCGCACGTTTTACATTTTGCATGACGGCGAAAAAAATCCGCCGCAATCTGTTCAAAAAGGATTTGATGTTATTGTAGAAGCAATCGAAAAAGCAAAACAAGGAATTAAACCCGGCGCGCAAGGACACATGATTGATAAGATCGCCCGCGATACAATTACTGCAAACGGGTATGATGAGTATCCATTCGGACTCGGTCATCAAGTCGGACGATTTCCTCACGATGGAACCGCGTTGCTTGGACCTGCATGGGAAAAGTATGCGCAGAAACCTTTTAAAAATTTAGAACCGGGAATGGTATTTACTATTGAACCGAGATTGACTGTTCCGGAACACGGGGTTGTTTCAATTGAAGAGATGATTATTATTTCAGAAACCGGTTGTGAATGGTTGACCAATCCGCAAAAAAATATAATATTGGTTTGAGAAAAAAACAAGAAAGGATGACCAATGGGAATTTCCCGAAACATGCTTCTATGGGCTTCAGAAAATCCGTGGATGCGTGTTCACGTTCCTAAATGGAAATTTGTTAGAAGTGCAATTAAGAAATTTATGCCCGGCGAAAAAGTAAGCGATGCTCTTCAAGCCGCTAAATTATTTAATGAAGGTTCCATCCCTACAATCTTCACCCGGCTTGGTGAAAACATAAATCATCTTTCCGAAGGTCTCGAAGTCCGCGATCATTATCTTGACTTGATTGACAAAATTTCAGATCAAAAACTTGATGTGGAGATTTCTCTAAAACTTACACAGCTCGGATTCGATTCCGATTTTGAAGAAACATACCAACGTTTCAAATCAATTACAGAAAAAGTAAAAGAGAAACTCGGGAATATGATCTGGATTGATATGGAAGGAAGCACTTATACGGAAAAAACTATTTTCTTCTATAAAAAGATTAGAGAAGAATTTGATAATGTAGGACTGTGCATTCAAGCTTATCTCTACAGAACGGAAAAGGATCTGGAAGATTTGATGAGCATTGACGCGAATATTCGTTTGGTTAAAGGCGCTTATAAAGAACCTTCCGATATTGCGTTCAATCTGAAAAAAGATGTTGATAAAAATTATCTTCATCTTGCGAAATTTTTGCTGAAACAGAAAGGGGAAAAAAACATACGTGTTGCTTTCGGCACTCACGATGAAAATTTATGTTCACAGATTATAAAAGAAGCAAAACATTACAGCGTTTCGAAAGATCAAGTTGAATTTCAAATGCTCTACGGCATTAAACCGAATTACCAGCAGAATCTGGCTAATCATGGTCATAAAGTTAGAGTGTTAATAAGTTACGGTGATTTCTGGTATCCGTGGTACATGAGACGCTTGGCTGAACGCCCGGCAAATGTTTGGTTTGTTTTAAAAAACATATTCTAAAATTTACTCAGGTACTTAGTAACTCAGTTACTTAGGCACTCATTCAAAAAGGATTCTTATGAAAAAGTTAAAGGGCATTATGCCCCCTATCGCAACTCCATTCGTAAATGATGAAGTAGCGTTTGATAAACTGGCAGTAAATTTTTCAAAGTGGAATAAAACCGGATTAAGCGGTTATGTTGTGATGGGCTCTAACGGTGAAAGCGTTTTTCTTCAGCGTGATGAAAAGTTGAAATTAGTTGATGCCGTTAAGAAAAATATTTCCGGAGAGAAACTGCTTATAGCCGGAACAGGCTCGGATTCAATAAGAGAGACTATTTCTTTAACAAATGATGCGGCTCAGCTCGGTGCAGATTATGCTTTAATTCTCACACCGTCATTTTACAAATCCGAAATGAAACCCGCAGCTTATATAAAATATTACACTGCCGTTGCTGATAAAGCGAAAATACCGGTGATCATTTACAACGTTCCAAAATTTACAGGCGTTGATATTGAAGCCGAGACTGTTGCAAAATTAGCCGAGCACAAAAATATTGTTGGAATAAAAAACAGCGCAGAAAATTTACGCCAGACGGCAGAACTTGTAGCACAAACTCCGGATAACTTTGCGGTTATAACCGGAACGGGATCCGTGCTTTATACAAGTTTAACAGTCGGAGCTGTTGGCGGCATACTTGCGCTTGCAAACATTGCGCCGGATGAATGCGTGCTAATTCAAAAATTGGTTGAAGATGGAAAGCATACGGAAGCTCTTGAACTGCAGAAAAGAATGCTGCCGGTTAATAAAGCAATTACCGCAAAGTATGGAGTTGCCGGATTGAAAGCGGCAATGGACATGCTTGGTTACTTCGGCGGCGAACCCCGCTCTCCGCTTTCTGTTTTAAATGATGATGATAAGAAATTGATTAAGCAAATTTTAGTTAATGCGGGGTTGTTAAAATAAAATTACAGGTGAGAGTAGATTAATTTCACTAAGTAATAGTTGGTGAATAAATACTTTAGAGCAATTTATTATTTGCTTATTTTCAACCGTGAACAAATTAGAACAATTTAATAAGTGCTAACCGACAGAATTGAAGGATGGCTCTTTTAATACGGATTATTGTGATGCAGAATAAAATATTTGATTTAATATGTGAGGGATTGCAAAAAAAATACTCGATTCAAACTGGACCCATACAAGAAATGGAAATCTCTTTCGACAACAAAAATAATATTAAGATTATAAAAACTTCGCGTAAGAAGAAACTAATTACCGTTGATTTTATTGCGGACTTAAAAGAGCACAAAACAATACATACATATTATGATGAGCCAGTTACTACTATTACATTATTGAATAAAGTTCAAGGAACTTTATTTGTAAATGACAATGAATATGAAGATTTAATTCTGGAATATGAAAATGAAGCAATATGAAGAAGTGATTAAAGTGATGGAAGAGAATGGCGGATTTTCTACGCTGGGAAATCTCTATCTGAAAATTGATGTAGGTAATTGGAAAACAAAAACACCGTTTGCTAGTATCAGACGAATTGTTCAAGATGAGAAATTTTTCTTCCGAATTAAACCTGGATTATGGGCATTAAATTCACATAAGGATTTTGTATTAAAAAATTTCTTGATTGATAGTAAAAGCTCAAAAAAGAGTGAAGAAGAATTCAATCATTCATATTACCAAGGATTACTTGTTGAGGTCGGCAATCTCGAAGGGTATAGCACCTTCATCCCGAATCAAGATAAAAACAAAATGTATTTATCAAAACCGTTAAAGGAATATTTAACAGCAAAAGAGTTTTTTAACTTTACTTATGACCATATAATAAAGAAAGTAAATACAGTTGATGTTTGTTGGTTTAACAACAGAAAATTTCCAAATTCTATTTTCGAGGTTGAGCATTCGACAGATATACAAAATTCGCTAATGAAGTTTTTATATTTACAAGATTTTAACATACAATTTAATATAGTTGCAGACAAAGCAAGAGAAAGAGAATTTCAATCAAAATTTTCCTCATCAGCTTTTGATCCTATTAGGGAAAAGGTAAAATTTCTTGAATACGATAGTCTTTCAAAATACCATTCAAAGTTATTTGAAATATCAGTTTTAAAGCAAAGATTTTACAAATGAATAAAATTTCCACTAACGATTTAATAATGCGCTTGAAATCGAATAAAGGCAAAGTATTTGAGGTTTCTTTGAATAATGGTTTTTTCCGTGCTACTCATATGATTTATTGGGGAGGGAAAATATTATATGATTCTGGAATAGATTCTGTGGAAATTAAATGGAAATCAGATGAATTTAAAAATCATTATGATTTATCTTTTTGGGAAGTAGAACAAATTGTATAGAATAATTGAACAAACTATTCAATACCATGACTTTTTTTAATAAAATAATTAAAGCAAAATATGATGATAGTCGTTATTGGTTCACAAGCCCAAAAACATTAAAGACTATTTTATCTGACCCAGATACTTCTGAAATGTTTATTATTTTTAAAAATAAATACAATGAAAAAGATTTTGATTTATTAACTAATCTAGCTGGGTCAAAAGTTATTATTGGCAATGATATAGTTGACATTCCAGATTTATATGATGTATAATTTAATTGTTTCCCCTAATTAAAACTGATTGATTTATTATAATATGCTCGTGGAAAGAATTTCATTTTAGATCAAAAAGCGGAGTTCAGTCACAGCAAATAATCAGCTATTAATGAATTATTCACGGTGTAACCTTATATTCTAGCAGCTGCTGTTTTATTTACTTAATTAAAAGGTTTTTATGCAATTAAAATTTATCAGTATAACCGTAAATAACCAGGAAGATGCACTTAACTTCTATACAAACGTTTTGGGTTTTACAAAGATGGCTGATATTCCAATGGGAGAATACCGCTGGCTTACTGTAGTTTCTCCGGATGGTATAGATGGTGTGGAGTTAGTTATAGAACCGGCGGCGTTTCCTCCGGCTCAAGTGTATCAGAAAGCTCTGTTCGATGCCGGAATACCCGCAACCGCATTTATTACTAATGATATAAACGCCGAATATGAGCGCCTTAAAAAGCTTGGCGTCGTTTTCCGCGGCGAACCGCAAATTATGGGACCAGTTACTGTGGTTATGTTTGAGGATACATGCGGCAACTTAATTAATTTGGTTCAGCCATAAGAATTAATAAATTACAGTTTGTCAAAAGATTGCTTCGTCTCCCGACTTTGTCGGGGTCCTCGCAATGACTGTTATAATGACATTTAAGAAAAACTCCAACAAAAGGAAAAGTAATGTCTCACAAATCATTTAATCCTTATCATAGAATTTTGATGGGTCCAGGTCCATCTAATGTCAATCCGAAAGTTTTGGACGCGTTGTCCCGCGCAACGCTCGGTCATCTCGATCCGCAATTCAT
>JAKAMS010000338.1 GCA_021812745.1 Bacteroidota bacterium
TATTATCGAATCGGGTACTATTTCAAATTATTCCGTTGAACTGAGAAGAAATAATATCTATTACCAATTTGTTCGCAATTATTTAGATAAATACGGAAAGCAGATTAGAGAGAAATTCAAAAACAACCTTAATCAGTTTGTAAATGAGTTCCAGTTTAATGAAGAACAAATGCAAAGCTTCATCAAATTTGCCGAATCTCAAAAAGTGAAATATGATGCCAAAGGATATTTAGTTGATAAAGAAATGATACGTTCATGGCTTAAAGCATATGTAGCTCGTGATATGTTCAAGAACAACGGTTGGTATTTAACTTTGCTTCAAACTGACCGTCAATTTAAGAAAGCAATCTCTCTTTTTGGAGAAGCAGAAAAATTAGAAGGTCTATCTAAATAATTCTTGAAGAGTTGATCATTTAGTAAATTTTAATGAATAAAGAAACTAAGCTATTTCCATATAACGATACATTTCCTAAGCTGCATAGTTCGGTTTATCTGGCTCCGGGTTCAAAAATTATTGGCGATGTTGAGATATTTGACTACTCATCTGTTTGGTACAATACAGTAATTCGAGGCGATGTTAATTACATTAAAATTGGCGCGATGACAAACATACAAGACTGCTCTATGCTTCATGTAACAAACGAAAAATACACGCTAATTATTGGAAACAAAGTTACGGTAGGACATAGTGTAACGCTTCACGGATCAACACTAAAAGACTTATGTCTGATAGGAATGAACGCAACAGTATTGGATGGTGCTGTGGTTGAAGAAAACGCAATGGTTGCCGCGGGAGCTGTAGTAAGACCCGGGTTTATTGTTCCTTCCGGTAAATTAGTAGCAGGAGTACCGGCAAAAATTGTTCGTGATTTAACTAAAGAAGAATTAGATGAGTTTGAACTTTCTGCCGCACGTTATCTTCAATACACGAAAAACACAATTGAATCGTTTGTGAAAAATAATTATCCAATTGAATGGTAATAAATGAAAAATGTTTTAGTTTATAACGAAAAGGGGATAAGAGTTGATAAAAGAACAGTTCATAGTATTGTTAAATTAATTACTTCAGAACTGAATCTTTATGTTATGTCGTTAGAATTCAATTTCATTTCTTCGAAGACAATTATCGAAGTAAATAAAAATTATTTGAGGCATAATTACAGCACAGACATAATCACCTTTGATTATTCGGATGAAAAAAATATTTTAGACGGCGAAATTTTTATTTCTATACAAGATGCAGTTGAAAACAGTAAAAAATACGGCGTTTCGTCCGATAATGAATTATTAAGATTGATTATACATGGTATTCTGCATTTAATTGGATTCGATGATACAACAGATGCGAAGAGAAAAAAAATGAAAATTGCAGAAAATGATTTGGTTAAAAAATTTCAGAAATTCTCGAAAGGTTTATTAATTAAGCAATGACATCTAAAATAGTAGAAGTATTGGCAAAAATATTAGAAGGATTGGGGAACAATTCCTCTATTGAGGAAGTCAACCGGTCATTGATGAAGAGCAAACTGTTCGATACACAGACATTAGGCATTGCGTTTAGTTTAATTTATGATAAAGTGCTATCAAGGAAAATTCATCCTGAGCCGATAGATCTTAAAAAGAAAAACAGCATCAGATTTTTATCTGATTACGAAAAAGATTCACTTGGAACGGAAAATTATAACTATCTTCTTCATCTAATTAATGTGGGTTTATTGGAAGTCGAAAATTTAGAGATTATTTTAGACCAAATAACAATCTTTCCAGAGAGCAGAGTAACAAGAAGGGAAATCAATTGGATCATTCTTCTTTCACTTGTAGAGTTTGATGCTGAAGTTTTGCCGGGAAGCAGAATGTTGTTATACTCATCAGATACTGTCAATTAAAGGGTAATACAAATGGGTAAAGATCTTATTCTTGTGGAGTCGCCCTCCAAAGCTAAGACTATTAATAAATATGTCGGGAAAAATTATATTGTAGAAGCCACTGTTGGTCATATAAGAAATTTGCCAAAGACTAAACTCGGTATAGATATAGAGAATGGTTTTGAACCAAAATTTATGAATATACGCGGTAAAGGCGATGTAATAAAAAAGATCAAATCGCTTGCCGGCAAATCAAACAGAATATTCATCGCAACCGATCCGGACCGTGAAGGTGAGGCAATTGCTCAGGACGTTTTGGATATTTTGACTGACGCCCAAAAAGAAAAAATAGAGCGGGTACTTTTCAACGAAATTACTAAGAAAGCTGTGAACGAAGCGTTGAAAAATACAATCAAGATTGATGATCATCTTGTTACCTCGCAGCGCGCAAGACGTGTGATGGATAGAATAATCGGTTATCAAGTAAGCCCGTTTCTTTGGCGTGCAGTAATCGAAGCATATGGAAGTTCTCTCTCTGCCGGACGAGTGCAGTCAGTTGCTTTACGGCTTATATGTGAACGCGAAGAAGACATCGAAAAATTTATTCCAACCGAATATTGGTCTATTGTTGCAGTATTCACAACAGAAAAAGGGGAGGAGATACGAGCTAAGTTATACGAGGTAAATGGGAAACAGATCAAGGTTCCTCCAAAACCTCAAATGACAGATGAAGATTGGGAAGAGTTCTTAAAAACAAATTTTGCAATTACAAAAACCGAATTGGCTAATCAGATTGCAGAAACTCTTCGTTCGAAAAATAATTTTTTCATTTCGGACCTTACAAAAAAGGAAAGTCGGAAAAATCCTTATCCTCCATTTATCACAAGCAGTCTTCAGGTGGAGGCTTCGCGCAAATTACGGTACCGACCACGCAGGACAATGATGCTAGCTCAACAATTGTATGAAGGTATTGATCTCGGTGCAGAAGGAACAACCGGCTTGATTACTTACATGCGAACAGACTCTACACGCTTGAGTGAAGACGTTGTATCTGAAGCAAGAAATTTTATTAATGAAAAGTACGGTGAGAAATATTTGCCGGAAAAAGCTAAAGTTTACGATCAGAAGAACAAAAAAAATGTTCAGGATGCTCACGAAGCTGTTCGACCTACATCGTTAAAATATACGCCGGAATTTGTCAAAGAGTTTTTAGACGAAGCACAGTTTAAGTTGTATGAATTAATTTGGAAACGATTTATCGCTTGCCAAATGGAATCGGCTCGTCTTGAAACAACTACAGTAAGTATCGCTTCGGATGAATTTGTATTCAGAAGTTCTGGTACAACTATTTTATTTGACGGCTATATGACTTTATATGATGAAGAGCTTGAAGACAAAGATGATCAAAATGGAAATGGTTTATTAATTCCGGCGGGATTAGAAATAGACCAAAAGATGGCTTTAAAAGAACTAAATCCAAATCAGCATTTTACAAAACCGCCACCGCGTTTTACCGAAAGTTCTTTGATCAAAGAATTAGAAAGTAACGGAATAGGACGCCCCAGCACTTATGCAATGATTATGGGTACTATAATAGATCGTAAATATGTAGAGCAGGTTGATCGTAAAATGATTCCGACAGAACTCGGTAGAAAAGTGAACACAATATTGGTAAAGAACTTTTCCAATATCTTTAATGTGAACTTTACTGCGCAGATGGAAGAAGAACTCGATTCGATTGCCGAAG
>JAKAMS010000014.1 GCA_021812745.1 Bacteroidota bacterium
GTAAATGAATTCGATTTTTATTTTGAGTTGGCTCCTAACGACGGCTACGAAAAAAATTCAAAAATTTTTGGAAAGCTGGAAGAAATTGGAATACCAAATGAGTTCATTCAGATCAGCCGTGCAACTCTAGAAGATGTGTTCTTAAATTTAACCGGAAGGAGTTTGAGAGATTGAGAACAATAATCCGATTAGTTCAAAAAGATGTTGCAAGATTTTTAAATGATAAGCGTGCGGTAATCCTTACCTTTCTTGTCCCAATGGTACTGATAATAATTTTTGGAAATATTTTTGGCGGCGACGGAGGAACACGAGGTAAAGCAAGTTTGATATTGGTCAATGAAAGCAATTCGATTGTTGCAAAACTGTTCGAATCCAAATTAGATTCTTCGAAAGCACTCCTGCCGGTAAAAACATATGTTGCTGAAAATGGAAAAGATTCGATCAAGTTTGATGAAGAAACAGCAAAAGAGTGGGTGCGTACGGGAAAAATATCCGCCGCAGTTGTAATGCCAAAAGATTTTTTTACGGATACTTCGACTGCAATTAAATTTAAGTTCTATTACGATCCCAAAAATGAAATCGAGTCCAATATCATTCAAGGAAATATGCAGCAGTTGATCTTTACGGCTATTCCTAAAATGATACCGATACTTCTTCAAAGAAGATCAATTTCATACCTTGGTAAAGACAGCACTTCGCAATTCATGAAAGGGATAGGAAATGTTGTTCATAAGTTCTACGGTGCATCACCGGATTCATTTATGAAGAAATGGACTCAAATTGATTCGGCTTCTTTGTTCGCCAGTTCAAAAGATACAAGCAGCGAAGTAAATTTCATGTCAAACGTAATCAAATTTGATAGCGAGCAACTTGTTGGTAAAAAAATAACAAATCCCGGTTTAACCCGTTCTGTGGGCGGTTGGGCGATGATGTTCCTTCTCTTTTCACTAACCGGAGCCGCAACTTCGATCTTCGAAGAAAAAAATGAAGGAACGCTTAAACGACTTCTTTGTATGCCTGTAACACGTGCGAATATTCTTTGGAGTAAATATATCTATGCAATTATTCTTGGCGTAGTTCAATTACTTGTAATGTTCATCTTTTCATGGGCACTTTTTGGTGTGGAAATATTTGCCAACTTTGGAAACTTATTAATTTTGATTATTGCTTCCGCTGCTGCTGCAGTTTCATTCGGTATGCTGATTACATCAATAAGTTCTACTTACAGTCAAGCCAATGGAATTTCAACGCTTCTTATTTTAGTGATGTCTGCTCTCGGTGGTTCATGGTTTCCAACTTCTTTTTTACCGGGATGGATGCAAGTTATATCTAAAGGGACTTTAACATACTGGTCTATGGAAGGATTTCTACAAGTATTATGGCGTCATTCAAATTTTGCAGGTATAGCACAAAACGTTTTGATACTTCTTGCCATAGCCTTTTTAATAAATTCCTATGCGTTGATACGCTTCCGCAGAGGAATTATCTAAATTTTAATTGCAGTGTTTTATTCTCATTGTTGATTTGATAATTTCTTTTTTTTGATAAAAATAAATCTTCTTGCCTAATTCTAACGGCTTTTTCCGAGCTTTTCTCTGGTATAATAGTTGCTTTTCTAAGTTTCTATTTTGGTTTTTAGGTATCTTTACATGTAAAATTTAGCGCTTAATAAAAAACAGAGAAAAAAGAATGGCAGAAGAAAAGTTAAAATTAGAAGATTTGCTCGGAGAATCTCCCAAAAGCGAAGGTAAAGGAAGAATAGACTACGTTGCTATTATCGGAGCCGGCGTTATGGGTCAAGGAATAGCTCAAACAATTGCTAATGCTGGTTTGGATGTTCTACTGGTAGAACGGGATGAGGAACAAATTGAGAAAGCAAAAGAAAGCTTAAAAATTTCGATGGAGCGGGAAATTGCACGTTGGGCAATGACTCAAAGTGAATTGAAATCTGTTCTCAGCAGAATTAAATGGACAATAGATAAGAGCGAAATTCCGGAATGCGATCTGGTTATTGAAGCTGTTGACGAGAATTACGATCTAAAGAAAAAGATATTTAAAGAACTCGATGCGATTGCAAAACCCGAAACAATTTTTGTCTCAAATACCTCCACACTTAGTTTGACTAAAATTGCAGAAGTAACAAATCGCCGAGACAAGATCATCGGAATGCATTTCTTAAATCCGGTACCAAAAGTTCCGCTAGTAGAATTAGTGCGTGCTCTTGATACATCCGACAAAACAGTTGAAGTAAGCAAAAAATTTGCATCACGTATTGGTAAAACAGCCGTTGAGGTTTATGAATATCCAGGATTTGTAACAACGCGCGCTATAGTTCCTCTTCTCAATGAAGCAATGCATATTCTTTTAGAAGGTCTTGCCAGCGCCAAAGACATTGACACAGCGATGCGGCTCGGATACAACTTTAATACAGGACCGCTTGAAATGGCTGACTCGATGGGACTAGATGAAGTTCTGGCATGGATGGAAACTTTGTGGGCTACATTAGGCGAGCCGCGCTATCGTCCTTGTCCTATTCTTCGCAAACTTGTTCGCGAAAGAAAACTTGGCAAGAAAACCGGCGAAGGTTTTTTTAAATATGATGCAGACGGAAAAATAATCAACTAATTATTTTGAGGAAGAAATGAAAGTTCTGGTTCTTAATTGCGGAAGTTCGTCAATCAAATATCAGTTTATAGATACAACGGCAAAAATTACATTGGCAAAAGGAATGGTTGAACGTATTGGTATGACAAGTGCCATCTTAACGCATCAACCGCATGAAAAAGATAAAATTAAAATTGTTGGCGAAATTCTTGATCATACGATTGCTATTGAGTACGTGGTTGCAGTTTTGCTTTCTCCAAATCACGGAGTAATAAAAGATAAAAATGAAATTGACGCAGTCGGTCACCGCGTTGTGCATGGCGGCGAGACTTTCTCCGGCTCAGTTTTGATTACCGATCTTGTGATGAAAGCGCTCAAAGATAATATTGAACTTGCACCACTTCATAATCCGCCAAACATAAAAGGTATTCAAGCGGCTAAGAGCCATCTTCCAAAGACTCCTCAAGTTGGAGTTTTCGATACATCATTTCATATTAAGATGCCGCCGCAAGCTTACCTGTATGGTATTCCTTACGAGCTTTACAAAAAATATAAAATCCGTCGTTATGGATTTCATGGAACGTCACATCGTTATGTTTCTGAACGTGCGGCAAAAATGCTGGGTAAACCGATTGAAGAATTAAAAATAATTACTGCTCATCTTGGTAACGGTTGTTCGATGGCAGCGGTAGACGGCGGTCGGTCGGTAGATACAACAATGGGATTCACTCCTCTTGAAGGTTTGATCATGGGAACCAGAAGCGGCGATATGGATCCTTCAGTAATTCTTTACATCATGGCTAAAGAAGGACTCTCACTTTCGGAAGCTAATACGCTTCTTAATAAACATAGCGGATTAATTGGAATCAGCGGTGAAAGCAGTGACATGCGTGAAATTGAAGAAGCAGTTGGTGAAGGGAATAAAAAAGCAAAATATGCTTTCGATGTTTTCACTTATAGAATAAAAAAATATATTGGCGCGTATGCAGCTGCAATGGGAGGACTTGATGCAGTTGTTTTCACAGGCGGAATTGGCGAGAACTCAATTACGGTTCGTCATGACGCGTGCTCTAATCTAGAGTTTCTAGGAATCAAACTTGACGAAGAAGCAAACAAAAATGTAAAAGGAGAATGCAAAATTTCCGCAGCTGATTCAAAAGTAAGTATCCTTAGAATACCAACCAATGAAGAATTGGTCATTGCTCTTGATACTGAAGAAATTGTGAGTGAGGAACTAGCTGTTAAACAAGCAGCGAGTGCGCATTAATTAAACTATTTGCCCGCAGGGTAATCTGCGGGCAAATACAATTCTTTTTTACAAATCCCTCAGTTAAGCGTAATCAAAAATTTTATTCCAACTATAAAAAATCTTAAATTCCATCTAATAATAATTTAGCGGGTTGGAGATGGATTTACAGCTAAAAGGAAAAACCGTTCTGGTAACTGCATCAAGCAGTGGTATAGGCAGAAAGACGGCTGAGCTTTTCATTAAAGAAGGATGCAAAGTAGCAATCTGTTCGCACAACAAAGAAAATCTTTTAAAAACTGTGCTTGAAATAAAAGAATCATACGGCGTTGAACCGTTATGGGATCTTTGCGATATAAACGAACCGCAAGATATTGAAGATACTATCAGCGTTGTGAGAAAGAATTTGGGCGACATTGATATACTTGTAAATAATTGCGGAGGACCTGTACCCGGATTTTTTGAAGATCTCTATGATGAAACCTGGGAAAATGCTTTTGGACAAGTTCTTATGAGTGCTGTCCGTTTTACTCGTCTTGTGTTACCGGGGATGAAAGCTAAAAATATGGGAAGAATAATTAATATCACTTCTCTCTCTGTCAAACAACCGGTTGATAACTTGATTCTTTCCAATTCTTTTAGAAGTGCTGTTACAGCGTTCGCAAAAACTTTGAGCAACCAAGTTGGAAAGTATAATATTACTGTTAACAATGTTGCGCCCGGATATACACTTACATCCCGTTTACATGAATTAGCTGAGAACCGCGCAAAAATTGCAAATACAATACCGGAAAAAATTTTAGAATCAATGTCGAATGATGTCCCGATGAAACGCCTCGCTAGTCCGGAAGAAGTTGCGTCACTAATTGTTTATCTAGCTTCTGAGCAAGCCGGATATATTAATGGTCAGACAATTGCCGTAGACGGCGGAGTGATTAAATCAACTTATTAATTGAGAATTGACAATTTAGAATTGCTAATTCTATGAGAATATTTGAGAAACATTGTCTATATGGAAATTCAATTCTTGAAAAAAGTTTTCAGTTCGGAGCAAGAATAGTTAAATTCTGTTTACTCAGTAGTAAAGAAGAATATCAAATCAAAGATTCATTTAAATAATTATTAAGAAGCGAAAATCAATTAAGAAATTGAGAGAGAAATAATTTTCCATTCTCAATTCGCAATTTTCAATTATAAAGCTTTTTCCTCAAAATAGAGGACAACATGAAAAAAGAAATTGAATTAGTAATACCGCCCGGTTTTATAAACGATTATTCTTACCAAAAAAGTCTCGCCGCTCAAAAGCTCAAAATTAATATCGAAGAGATAACCGCTGTTCAAATCATTCGCAGATCCGTAGATGCACGCAGCAAGAATCCTATTTATAGAGCAAAAGCAATTGTTTATTTCAATGAAGAGCCGGCAGATATTTATTCTCCAATTAATTTTTCGCATATAAAAAATGGTAAGAAAGTTTTGATTGTTGGAATGGGCCCTGCAGGAATGTTCGCCGCTTTGAGATTGATCGAATTAGGAATTCAGCCAATTATTTTTGAACGTGGTAAAGATGTTCAGACCCGCAGAAGAGATTTAAGAGAAATTCAGCAATTCGGCAAAGTGGATCCGGATTCAAATTATTGTTTTGGTGAGGGCGGCGCCGGAACATATAGCGACGGAAAACTTTATACACGTTCTACAAAACGCGGTGATGTAAACCGGATATTGAACATACTCGTTCAACACGGCTCACCAAGAGAAATTTTAATTGATGCTCATCCTCATATCGGTTCTAATATATTACCGCAAGTTGTGAGCTCAATTCGTAAAACGATTTTAGATTGCGGCGGTGAGATTCACTTTGAATCGAGAGTGACGGATTTTATCCGTAACGAAAACAAAATAAAAGGTGTAATTGTAAATGGTGAAAAAGAATTTATTGGAGATTCTTTAATCGTAGCAACAGGACATTCTGCACGTGATATTTATTATCTGTTGGGCAGTCACAAAATAAAAATAGAAGCAAAACCGTTTGCAGTTGGAGTTCGTATTGAACATCCTCAAAAGTTAATTGACGAAATCCAGTATCATACAACTGAGAGAAATCCAAACTTACCGGCATCGAGTTACAATTTAACATGTCAAATTGAGGACCGCGGTGTTTACTCTTTTTGCATGTGTCCCGGAGGAATAATTATTCCTGCATCAACCGGACCGAATGAACTTGTATTAAACGGGATGAGTGTTTCAAGACGCGATTCTCCATTTGCCAATTCCGGGTTGGTAGTTTCTGTGGATGAAAGAGATTGGACTGATTATAAAACACACAATGTATTTGCCGGATTAGAATTCCAAAAAGAAATTGAGAGAATTGCATTTGAAGCTGGGGGAAAAACGCAGCGAGCCCCAGCGCAACGAATTACAGATTTTGTAAAGAGAGAATTATCTAAATCACTTCCGGACACTTCATACATTCCCGGGACAATCAGTTCGCCACTTCATCAAATACTACCCAAACAAATTGCAGAAGGGCTAAGAAAAAGTTTGCTCATTTTTGATAAAAAAATGAAAGGATATTTTACGGAAGAATCACAAATACTTGCTGCAGAAACGCGTACAAGCTCGCCAATAAGAATTCCACGAGATAATGAAACACTTATGCATGTTGAAGTTGAAGGATTATTCCCTTGCGGTGAAGGTGCTGGTTACGCCGGCGGGATTGTTTCAGCCGCAATTGATGGGGAGAGAAGTGCCGAAGCGGTAAGCTATTTTTTACAATAATATATTGGGCTTGATCTCTTTTATCGCAGCGAAATGTTTTTGTGACTTGGTACATATTTATTTGAGGATTTATTAATAATGCAGAAGTACACTCATAATTAGAGATGCATCAAATATTTACTTATTTTCAGTCATCTTCTTGCTAAGGAGATGTTTAAGTAAACTCAAACTAAGATAAATGCCAAAAGGAAATAAGCATGAAGACTAAGGAAGAAGAATTTGAAATTAGCTGCCCTGAAATAAAGCTAAAAAGAAGTTATAAAATTATAGATCTTAGGCAAGATACACATCCCGAATACAATAATTGGGAAAATTTTCAAAAATGTTTGGATCAAGCAATTTCCGTCTTGGGATATAGCTATTATCCAAATTCATTTTTCAAGCATATTACTTCTTTACCTAAAGATTTTGATCAACTAAATGAAATAAAGAAAATTTTCAAGATACTTGGAGATTTAAAAGGTGTTATTAAATTCACAAATAAACATGGCAAATCAACTTTCTCACGATATAAAAATGATTATGAGAGTCTTAGAATTCTTGCCTCAACTCAAATGCTAAAGAATAATGATAAAATTATCATGGGATATAACTCTTGGCCCAGATTGGGATTGATAGATCATATAAATTCACTTTGCGAGAGTACAAATCAAGTTAGTGTTTTAGATGCAGGTTGCGGTTCCGGATTGAACTTGTATATGCTTTTGAATACTAGACCCGACCTAGCTGTTGATGGGTTCGAGTACACACATTCAAGATTAGCCTCATGTATCATTAATCTAGTTTATGAAGACAAAATTGGAAAGTTATTCTTAGGGGATATCACAAAAATTGATTTACCTGACGAAAGTTATGACATAGTATTTACTAATCATGTGATAGAACAGCTTGGGCAAAAAAATGCAGAATTAGCTATGAAAGAAGTATTGCGTGTTTCCAGAAAGGGAGTAGTTTTATGTGAGCCTGCCATTCATAACGCAAATACTTATGAAAGATGGAGAATGAACAGACTTGGATATTGCCAAGACTTATTAAGTATATCAAAAAAAATTCCAAATTGTAAAGTCACAGTTTATAAAGAAGATAAAATTAGATATTACCCAAACACAAGCAATACACTTATATTGGAGAAAAAAAGATAAAAATTTTGATACTAGAGGCACTTACACTAGTACAAGTTACACTTTACGGGCAGGCGACTATTCCCAATCAAAAAAAATGCTTTTGATAAAATAGAATTAGACCTTTGTTAAGAAGCCGAGTTGTTCAATTAGTTCTTTTGACTTCTCGGCATCGCTTTCGCTTTCAAATGCAATTCTGAATGTTCCGCCGGAACCTTCGCGGATTTTTAGAAGCTCGATATCCTTGATGCTAATATTATTTTCAAATAATGCTGTCGAAATTTTACTTATAACTCCGGGTTCATCTTTCACAAAGACAAACAAATCATAGATTTGGTGAATAAATCCCTTGTTCGATTTTGGTATTTCATCACGTTTTATTCTTGCGTTCTCAAATTTTTCCGAAAGCTTTTTGTAATCTTCTTTTGCTATAGATTTTTTAATCTGTTCCAGATCCAAAATAAAATTATCAATCGCCTGGATAATATTTTTTTTGTTTTGCTTAATAATCGGTTCCCAGATTCTAAATTCGCTGGAAGCAATCCGCGTCATGTCTCTAAATCCGCCGGCGGCATAATCGAAAAAGTTTATTGCACTCTCTTTAAAATTTGCCGAGTTGATCAACGAAACCGAAACTAATTGGGGAAGATGACTTACAGATGCAACAATTATATCATGCACTTTTGGATTGAGAAAAGTAATTTTTGCGCCAATCTGATGAATTATCTCTGTTAATGAATTAATTACCGGCAATTCCGCCGCTGATTCATTTAAAATGTAAACACAGTTCTCAAATAAAAGAGGGTCGGAATTATCAAAACCGCTTTTCTCTTTTCCTGTCATCGGATGCCCGCCGATGTAAAATCCTTTTCTTTCTTTGGAATCCCAAATTTCTTGAAAGACGGATTTGACTCCGCATACATCGGTAAGAATTTGACCTGGCTTAATCTTATCAGACAACTTTTCAAAAACAGTTAATGAAGCATCAACGGGAAGAGAAATAAAAATCAAATCAGATTCAAGAGCATCTTCGAATGAAGATAACTTCTGATCAATAACATCTTGCTGTATCGCTTTCTCAAGAACATCGGCATTATCAAAAGCGCTGATCTTATGGTCGGAAGAAAAACTTCTAATTGATTTTGCGATTGATCCGCCTATTAATCCCAAACCTATTATTGCTATCTTCTCGACTTTCAATTACAGAGTCCTGCCGATTGCAGTCGCGATTAAACGAAGTTCTTCCATCAGTTTGAGGTAAGTTGCTGGCAGAAGAGCTTGCGGTCCGTCTGAAAGAGCATTCTCCGGATCGTCATGAATCTCAATCATAATTCCATCGGCGCCTGCTGCCACCGCTGCGCGCGCCATTGGTGGAACTTGATCTCTCAACCCGGTTGCATGTGATGGATCAGCAATAATTGGCAAGTGGCTTTTTTTGTGAACAACCGGAATAGCTGAAAGATCGAATGTGTTGCGTGTGTAGTTCTCGAATGTCCTAATGCCTCGTTCACAAAAGAAAACATTTTTGTTGCCGCCGCTTAAAAGATATTCTGCGGACATCAGCCATTCTTCTATTGTGGCTGCTATACCTCGTTTTACCATTACAGGTTTAGAAACTTTTCCCAATTCTTTAAGAAGAGAAAAATTTTGCATATTGCGCGCACCAAGCTGAAATACATCTGTATACTTATCAATCAATTCGATTTGATCAATCTGCATTACTTCTGTTACAACCAACAATTTATTTTCATCTGCTGCTGCTCGCATTAATTTTAATCCTTCTTCTCCCAATCCTTGAAATGAATATGGAGAAGTGCGAGGTTTAAATGCGCCGCCACGTAAAAATTTTGCACCGGACTTAGCAACTACTTTAGCCAGCCGGAAGATTTGATCTTCATTTTCAACCGAACATGGACCGGCAATCATAGCAATCTTATTTCCCCCAATTTCTACATCTTTGATTTTTATTACAGTATCATGTTCTTGAAAACTTCTCCCCGCTAACTTGTATGGAGTCGTTACACGGTAAACTTCGTCAACACCGTCTAAGATGCTTATGTTGCGTGTATCAAAATTTTGTTTTACTCCTATAGCTCCTATGATCGTCCGTTCTGCGCCGGTTGATTTATGAATCTGAAATCCAAATCCTTCAAGATGTTTTACAACATTTTCTATCTGAGATTCTGTAGCGTTTTTTTCTAATATAATTACCAAGTTAAACTCCTAAAATTAATCGTGAAATTTTTTTTCACCCGCTTTAATTGCAATCGGGATGAAATCTTCTTTTGTTGGTATTGCGCATGAGAAATTTGGACTATATGCACAGTATGGATTATATGCCAAGTTGAAATCAATTGTATAAACATGATTTGGATCTTCAACTTTTTCAAAATCTATATATCGTCCTACGCCGTAAGTTTCATTATTTGTCGTCTTGTCTGTGAACCAGATTGAATAATAAATTTGTCCGTCAACTGTACTTCCTTGATAAACGTTTATTTTTAGCGGTTGGTTCTCGTATTTGATTTCAACATAACCGTAACGGACAGATTTGCGCGGTTCGCCTTTCGTTCCGTAGATTGTAACAGTGTCTTTTGGGTTATACTCTGTAAGTTTACTTTTGAAAAGAAAAGCCGGATCAACATCAAAATATTTCAAATCATGAAATTCAATTTTTCCTTTTCTATTAAATGGGGAATTAGAATCGTTTTTCATTTCATCATTTTTTTCTGCCCGGAATTTCTCAATTAGCTCTATGTACGCCTTCTGTTCGGGCGAAAAATTTTTCCCGCATGAAATCAAAAAGAGAGTAAGTATAAGGACAAGAGCACGATTAAGGAAACGAAATAACTTTTCTTGCACTTGCACTTGATCTTGGCTTTTTTTATTTCTTTTCATCATCAATCTTCTTCTTTAGTTCACTCAGTTTGTTCAATGCTTCAAGGGGTGTCAAACTGTTGATCGAAATATCGGAAATATGTTTGCGTAATTCTTCATCTTTCATTTCGAACAAACTAATTTGAAAATCATCTGCTCCTTTGAGCTTTGCAAGTTTTGCCTTCTTCATTTCGTATGGAGTAAGTTCTTTACTCTCCAAATTAGCAAGAATTTCTTTTGCGCGGTTGGTTACAAAAAGAGGCAAACCTGCCATTTGTCCAACTTGAATACCGTAACTATGGTCTGCACCGCCTGAAGAAACTTTGTGTAAGAAAATTACTTTATCGCCATACTCGCGTACCTCTACTTTGAAATTTTTTATACGGGGAAATAATGTTGCCATCTCATTCAGTTCGTGATAATGAGTAGCGAATAAAGTTTTTGCTGCAAGTTTCGGATTCTCATGCAAATATTCCGTAATTGCCCAAGCAATTGATATCCCGTCAAATGTGCTTGTGCCGCGTCCGATTTCATCGAGCAATATTAAACTTTTTCCCGTTGCGTTATTCAAAATATTTGCCGCTTCCTGCATCTCAACAAGGAAAGTAGATTCACCGGCAGAAATATTATCGCTGGCGCCTACGCGCGTATAAATTCTATCTACCAAACCAATCTTTGCTGACGCCGCCGGAACAAACGATCCGATCTGCGCCATCAAAACTATTAATCCAACTTGACGTAAATAGACAGATTTACCTGCCATGTTGGGTCCTGTTAATAAAATAATCTGCTCTTCATTTGAAGAGAGTCTGCAGTTGTTAGGAGTAAATTTTTCTCCCGGAGGAAGAATCCTTTCAACTACCGGATGCCTGCCGTCAATAATTTCGAGAAGGTCCGATTCATCAAGTTGCGGGCAAACATATTTATAATCGTCTGCGCATTCGGCAAATGATTGATAACAATCGAGCATTGCAATTAAACGCGCATTCTCTTGAATTGCTTCTGTCTCGGAAGCAGCGGTAATTCTAACTTGATCGAAAAGCTGATACTCAAGATTACCAATATTTTCTGCCGCATTTAAAATTTTATCTTCATACTCTTTCAGTTCCGGAGTAATAAACCTTTCGCTGTTTACGAGCGTCTGCTTGCGTATATAATTTTCCGGTACTTTATCTTTGTTGGCATTGCTAATGTCAATGTAGTAACCAAAAACTTTATTGTAACTCACTTTCAGAGAAGAAATTTTTGTCCGCTCGCGTTCGGTCTTCTGCAGATTTGTAATCCAATCTTTTGCATGTGTAGAAAGTCCGCGAAGTTCATCAAGTTCCGGACTGAAACCGTCTCTTATAACGCCGCCATCGGAGATAGCCAGCGGCGGATCATCTGCAATTGCTCTTTCAATTTTTTCTACAAGATGATCTAAAGAATTTAAACGCTGATTTACGGCAACAAGCGTGTCTATAGAAGTCTGATCTAAAAGCTGTTTGATAAGCGGAATTTTTTTGAGCGATGTTTTCAAATGAAGAAGTTCGCGCGGGTTTACTCTTCCTGTGCAAATTTTTGATGTCAGCCGTTCAAGATCGCCAATCTCTTTCAATTCATTCTGTAAATTTTTTCTAAGAGTTTTATTTTGAAGAAGTTCAGAGATAGACTCCTGCCGTTTTAGTATCGGTTCCAATTTTCTTAACGGGGCAGAGATCCATTTCTTCAGCATTCTTCCGCCCATAGAGGTTGCAGTTTTATCAAGAATTGATATTAACGAACCTTCACGCTCGCCGTCTTGCATTGTAAACATGATTTCTAGATTTCGTTTCGTCGAATAATCAAGAATCATGTAATCGGAAGGATTATGACGCGAGATTTTATTGATGTGTGTAAGATTAGCTTTCTGAGTTTCCCGTAAGTAGTTCAATGCCGCACCGGCAGAATTGATTCCTGCTGTTAACTTCTCTATTCCAAATCCTTTTAATGTTTTTGTGTTGAAGTGATTCATCAAAAGTTCTGAAGAATATTCGTAATTAAAAATCCAATCATCAATTTTTGTAATACGTGCGGAAGGAACCGCTTTATGAATCATCGGTTCGAGTTCATGTTTAAGCTTTTTGGGAATTAATATCTCAGAAGGATTGATAGAGCCGAGTTGCTGAGTAACTTCGGAACTCATTACTTCAAAAGTTGAAAACTCTCCGGTGGAAATATCGCAGAAAGCAATTCCGGCAATTTCATTTTCAATATAAATCGAAAGAAGATAATTGTTTTTTTTATGATCGAGAAGTTTATCGGAAATTGCCACGCCGGGCGTTACAACTTCAACTACGTCACGCTTAACAATTCCTTTTGCGAATTTAGGATTTTCCATCTGTTCACAGACAGCAACTCTGTATCCTGCGCGGACAAGTTTAGGCAGATAAGTATCAATTGCATGATGTGGAAATCCGGCAAGGGGAACTTCTCCAGCGGCGCCGTTAGCCCGTTTAGTTAAAGTAATGCCCAGCACTTTCGAGGCGATTTTTGCATCTTCCTCAAACGTTTCAAAGAAATCTCCCATTCGGAAAAGTAAAATTGTATCCGGATAGTTTTCTTTGATCTTTCCATATTGCGCCATCAAAGGGGTGATTGACATAGCTTACTATAATTTTGTGTCAAAAATAGTTTAATGAGCACTTAGAATCAAAAGAGCTTTGAGAAGATAGATTTTAGCTATCAGTAATTAGCTTTTAGCTATTTCCTATACTTTCCCCCGGTTTGTAAATTTTAAAGGGAATTTTACTTCTCTGCCTAAATTTTTGTTATTTTCTAATGGCTAATTGCAAAAAGCTATCAGCTATTTAATCTTGATTGAGAGAATTATGAAAATCAGAACAATAATCTTCGGCGCTAGCGGAATGGTGGGAGAGGGTGTGCTGCTTCAAGCAATAACAGATAAAGACGTTGAATCAATTTTAGTGGTTGGAAGAAGATCGTGCGGAATCAAAGATGATAAATTGAAAGAGATTATTCATAATGATTTCTATAATTACTCAGCGATTGAAAATGATTTGATTGGCTATAATGCTTGTTTCTTCTGCCTTGGTGTTTCTTCTGTTGGTATGAACGAAAAAGATTATACAAAAATGACATATGATTTGACAATGCAGGCGGCGGCGACTTTATCAAAACTAAATAACGATATGACTTTCTGCTATGTGTCAGGCGAAGGAACGGACAGTTCGGAGAGAGGACGGTTAATGTGGGCAAGAGTAAAAGGGAAAACGGAAAACCACTTAAAGAATTTGCCGTTCAAAGCAGTTTATCTATTCAGACCGGGATTTATGAAGCCGGCAAACGGGCAGAAAAATTTAAAATCATTTTATAAAATTGCGGGAAAAATCTATCCGTTTATGAAGTTTCTTCTTCCAAACCACGGCTGCAAACTGGAAGATTTGGGGAACGCGATGATCAATACTGTAAAAGTTGGTTATTCGAAATCAATTCTTGAAAATAAAGATATTGAGGAACTTGCCGGAATAAAATAAATTAATAATGAAAGGTGATGAAGATGAATGACAAACCGAAGAGCGACATTCTTAAGCATCCCGTTTTTTTAATTCTTATAAGTGCGATGCTTAGTTACTTTATTATTCCAGCTATTAATAAAATTTCCGAAAAGAATAAACTTATCAACGACGAAAAACTGAAACTGGCGGATCAAATTATTGATCATCACCTTGTTGTGGATAAAAATCTTAACTCATTATATGTGGCTCTAGACCTTTTCTATAAGGATCACAGATATATTTCAAATCTACCGGCACTAAATGAGTTGCGATTAAAGAAGCACCCGGAAATACAAAACCTTTATTTATCGTTTGATGCGAATGCGTGGTTTTGGGAATCGCATTATATTCTAAAAGCGGAATCGCTAGAACTAATCAAAGATGATATTGACTCACTCAGAATTTTGTTCAGATCTTATAAGCAAGCACTTGTTAAAAGTTCAAAATTGATAGACGCGGTCTGGGAATCTACGCTTAGGAATACTAAGCCATTTGCCGGTGATCTTAATGTTTTGATCACTTCTAAAAAAGATTCGCTAGACCTTCTCTCCGTAGATAGAAACAAATACGTGAAAAATATCGTCTTGTTATTGACGGCACATGATTAATTGTTCCGAATGCAAAAAACAGATGTATGAGTCATCCCAAGCTCAATAAGCATCAACATTCTTGTTTTAATGATACTTGCCAATTAGTTATATTAAGAATGAAAATGAAAACAATCTGACCAATATGACCCAAACTAAAATTGTTCTCGGCAGCGAAAAAATATTTATTAAAAATCTACTCCCAAAATTTGAATTTCACATCTCAAAAGATGTGCGGAACAAATACAACTTTGGCGATGAACTCTTCTCGATAAACGGGAATGTTATTCTTGCGGATTTTCATGCCGTTAGATTGTTTGTACAGAAATTAAACACTAAAAGGGAAGTAAAAGATCATGTTGCCTCAGGGCATGTGAATGCTGCCGGATTGATGGATGAGATTTATCATTATCTGTTCCGGTTGTATGAAGTGAAAGTTAATCCGGGTGTTTTCAAAAAAGCCTTAAATTATCTTAATGAAAATATCGGCGAAGATAAAACGCGCAAAGTTTTATTTGATTTTATCTCGCAATTCCCCTCGGTTGATCTTTTCAAAGGTAAAATAAGTTCGTTCGATTATCTTAATTCATTTACCTCTGACCGCTCAAATGCAGAAATAACAATTGAAGAGATGATTCTTCTTTTTGTTGCTAATTTCAACCCGGCAAATAAAAAATTGATCGAGCTTTTCGATGAAAATTATCTGAAAGAAAAAGAACTTTACAAAAAAGTAATTAATTCGCTCGATCTCTTCTTCCGAAATGAAAAAAAGTTCGGACCTGAGAACCAAGATATATTCACACTCTTCAAAGCGCCGATAATTAATAACCCCGATAACATTGAAGCGCAGCTCGATTTCATCCGTGAAAAATTTGGAATTCTGCTCGATGAGAAGTTTCTGAAAAGAATCTTGAGTGGCAAGGATTTAATTAAGGAAGATTACACTTTGCAATTCGGCGGACCTGGCGGAGCGCCTACAATTGTTCCTCAATATAAAGACGGACTTGATGCGGATTTTTTAACTCTTGGCAAATCCGGTTATAAGTATGCGCTTGACAGCACAAAAGATTATAGTGAACATGAAAATTTCACACCGGACTCTGATTGGATGCCTAAGGTTGTAGTGATTGCCAAGAACAGTTATGTCTGGCTTGATCAATTATCAAAAAAATATCAGCGAAATATTAAAACGCTTGATCAAATTCCGGATGAAGAACTCGATCAACTTGCGCGCTGGAATTTTAACGGTCTCTGGCTTATCGGAATTTGGGAACGAAGCAGCGCATCAAAAAAAATAAAACATATAATGGGAAATATTGATGCCGTTTCGTCCGCATATTCATTATATGATTATCAGATAGCTAACGATCTCGGCGGGGAATACGCATACAATAATTTGAACGAACGCGCGCGCCTGCGCGGTATCCGTCTTGCGAGCGATATGGTTCCAAACCATACCGGAATTTTTTCAAAGTGGGTGATCGAGCATCCCGAATATTTTATTCAATCCGCATATCCGCCGTTTCCAAATTATAGTTTTAACGGACCCGACCTTTCAGATGATCCAACAGTTCAATTAAGAATTGAAGACGGTTACTGGGAGAAGAGAG
>JAKAMS010000015.1 GCA_021812745.1 Bacteroidota bacterium
GAAAACCCGTTTTTCTAAAATGTCTAAAGAACTCGAAACAAACGAAAAGAAAATTGCTGATGAGTTGATATCTGTTCAGGGCAAGTCCGCTGATATCGGCGGATACTATTTGCCTGATGATAAAAAAGCCGGTGATGTCATGCGTCCCAGCCAAACACTGAACAGAATTATAGACGAGATGTAAATTGTGAGTAATTAGTAGTTAGTATTTAGAAAAGAGAAACCTTCGGAGCTTCGAAACTTCGAAGGTTTTTGAAAAAGATGTAATTCCTTCCCAGTTAAGTATCAAATTTTATGTTTGATTTTTAAAATCGAAATTGTAACTTATGTTTGATCTTTGAGTTGTGATCATTTATCCTTTATAAATTGTTGAGTAATTAATGCGGCTCAGACTCGTTTTCGGGTTTTCCGGTAACCGTTGGCGGGGATTAATTACTGTCTTCTATATTTCTCTTCTCTCAAAAAAATCCTTTTTACGATTACCTGAAGTATCTCATTTGTTTGGAGTTTTAAATTCCAGTTGCACATAAGAGCATTTGGACATAAATAAATTATTGTTAGAAATAAGCTGACAGTTTTTGTTTACCGGACATGAAACCGGATTTATTGAATTGCAATTTGGTTTTAGAATAGTAGCAGCCGGATTTGCATTATTTAATTGTGTCTATTGAATTGTGGCAAGAGGGTATTGAGATATTTATTAGGGGTTTTGCGAAAATACCCGCGTTAGTAAAAAACTTACAATAGGTTATTTAGTTGGTGCATTCGGTTATTTTGAATTGCAACGGGTTTTTTTATTAGTGAAACTGGCATTAGTGTGCGGGAGATTGGTTTATTTAAGCAGCATAGGGAGTTACCGGCAACATCAGCGGATTTTATCTTTTGTGAAAAAGAAAAAGTGACTTATAATGAATTTTAGCGTGTTTAAGACTGATATAGCGGGTGTACTAAATAAAATCAGTATAACATTTCAACTTCTCTTAGTAAACGGCGAAATGCCGTTTAGTTCATTTAAAAATGGAGGTGACTATGAATACTAGAGAAAAAAACAAGTATGAAATGATTGGCGCTGTTTCCACTTTTTACGAAAGGGAAAGAGATTCTTTTACAAATGTTCCGGCTGCAGCCGCCGTATTTTCGGATTTGAAACAGATTCACAAAGAAATTGGTCTTAACGAAAAAGTAGTTAATGAAGGAACAAAGGGGAAAGTTATTTCTAAAGATATTTCCCAGGACGAAATTGTTAAGACCGGTTTGGTAATAACGGGTGCACTCTACGGTTATGCCGCCACTGAAAACGATGCCGAGTTAATGACTTTTGCTGATATCAACAGCAAGACGTTTTCCAAGCTGCGCGATTCCGAAATTCCAATTCATATTGATAAGATACTTGAAAAAGCGAACGCACTTGCAGACAAGTTGATACCATACGGCATAACGGAAGAAAAAAGAAATGACGCAAGGGCTAAACTTGACAATTATATTGAAAAATTCGGAATTGTAAGCGCAGGCAAAGTAACCAAAAAATCTGCACGCGAGACCAACTTGATGCTTTTTGAGAAAGCCGATCAGAAATTCAAAGTGCTTGATAAACTTATGCTCGGTTTTAAGGAAAGCAATTCCGATTTGTACTCGAGATATAACGCTGCACGGGTTATTTATGATAAGACCGGCAGCAGAAAAGGGGAAGAGGATAAATCCGCTTCTTCTGCAAAGACAACAACAGTAAACAGTAGTAATTAATTCACTTAGAAAATACACCCGCTAAATTTTTTAAGTAAACTGTGAATGGTGTTATTAAAGATGTGAAATTGAAGACAAGAAAACCCTTTGCGTGGATTATTTCGAGAGGCAACAAAAGTAATTTTTAATTCACTTGGCAGTATAATTATCAAAGAACAGATATAAAATGAAAAATGAATATGTATTTTTTCTAGGCGGTCATGATGCGGAAATGATGACTATTAAAGAGCTTCTCGCAGAGAATAATATACTGGAAGAAAACATACTAGATAAAAACTTAAAATGGGGTGCTAAACTTTCCGAATATGAAGATGAACTTTCAAAACTTCCCCTAGAACAAATTCCAGTTTTTGTAGAATTAACTCTTGACATAAAATATCCTTCGCATGCCATAATTGTGGATCATCACAATGATAGAGCCGGGAAAAATCAAAAAACATCTATTGAACAAATTGCCGATTTACTTGGTATTGAACTAAACAGATGGCAGCAGCTTATAAGCGCAAATGACAAGGGATATATTTGTGGAATGCTACAACTTGATGCCGCTGAGGATGAGATAGAAAAAGTTAGAAAGCTAGATAAAGAGCAACAAGGCGTTACCGATGAAGATGAAAAACTCGCGGTTATTGCTATAAAAGAGAATCTTAAAGTCATCAATCGCTGCACTGTGGTGATATATAGTCAGACAGAGAAAACTAGTTGTATTGTAGATCGTATATACAAAGATTATAGAAACATTTTTGTAATTACCACGGCTGGTTCTTTTTTCTTCACGGGCTGCGGAGAAATCGTTAATAAATTACTTAATGTTTTTAGTTCTAAAAAAAGTATAAATGGAAATATTAAATTCTGGTATGGGGAATATCTGGTTGATAGTGGTTATTTCGGCTCAAATGAAGTGTTAACAGAAAAGGAGATAAAGAAATTGATTGACAATGAAATCTTTTCCCAACATATATTCATTTTACCGTTCAGCATTAATTTAGAAAAAGAAATTTCTAAAGAAACTAACTATGACGAATCTAGATCTTTTTTGACTCGCATCAAGAAAAAGTATGACAACAATGATTTTTGGAAATACAGCCTTGAGCATTTTCCTCAAAATGCAAGAGGACAGGATTTAAATGAGGAACAAATAACATTCTATAATGAGCGTAAGTATTTCTATGATTATGTAATAAACTCCCTTTATAATTCCAAAGATCAAGTCGATGAAAATTCAATTAATCTGTACTATGAACATACGTGTGATTGTCCGGGGAAATTCTTTTTAAATATCAAAAATGATAAATCATTTGAACTTGATGTAGAATATCTCTCTTTGCGATTTTTTGATCAAGGTATAGGTTTGTTAACCATCCAACTCTTGAATACAAAATATTTTTCTATTTATGAAGTATTTAAGATTAATGATTTTGGGAGACGAATATATCCTCAATTTCTGAGCGTACCAACTAAACAATCAGAAACAGAAATCGATGCAGTAAAAGATTGTTTTTTTGCTGACTCTATCTATTTACAATTAGGAGAGGAAAAAATAGGGAAAGATATACCATTTAAAACGTTGGATTTTACAAAATGTAATAATGCTGTGGCTGGTTATATTGTTGAATTATTGAAGCCGTTAAGCATACATGAGATAAAACCAGTAATTGACGATAGAATGTTCACACTATGCTGGTTAGGTAATGATTTTTTCATAAAGTCCTTGAATCGTTTTTCTATTAAAGATGATCTATATAAATATGCCGACTCAAAACTATGGTATGAATACATTTTTGTTGATGGTAAAGAAGCCGGAATTGCCAATCGAAAAATGATGAGGGAGCTTAATCTTCAATCTACGTATGATCGATTCATCGAAAACGGGACCATATATGGTTTAACCCGATACAGTTTTGTTGCTCTTACAAATAGAGATTACTTTGGCACACAAATAATTAGAAAGCATATGAAATCACTCTATTATCAAATTGCGGTAATAAGCTTAGTACAAAGAGCAAGTGTATTAACATTTTTTAAGGAAATTGAAGACATATCAGGAACGTTGCATAAGGTCGGCGATCCATCGAAAAGGAAGAAAGAAAATTTTGTCAAGAGTGTAGAATCACTGAACAAAAAGATTATAAATTTTTACGATCGTTTTTGGTTTTACGAGGTTACGGCACAAGAACAGGGCATTGAGCTTTATCAACTTTTGATTAAAAACAGCGGCATCCAACAACAAATGGAGAATTTGAGAATAAAGATTGAGGAATTGCATAATTATGTGGATATGCTTAGCCAAAGAAGAAGCGGTCAAGAGATTGAAACCCTTACAAGAATAGGTATTGTATTTTTGCCTTTAACATTAATTGCAGCGATAGGTGCAATCGAGGTCTACTTCGTTAAAGACTTTTGGGGAATGTGGAAGCATAATCTATCCGCACTTGGAATCTTTACAGGTTCGATAGTATTCATTTCCTTACTTACAAAAAATATTATTGATAATCTTAAGAATAGATTGAGAAATTCCTCTCAAATAGAAGATAAGGATGAGGATAACCCACTGAAACTATTAGCGGGTGCATTTACAAGAAGTCCATGGCCATTAGTGTGGTTTATTATATGGATGATATCATGGCTATTTTATTTTATGAATTAAATAGCGAGAAACAACTATGAGCGACTCAATATTTGAAATCAAACTAAAGCAGCACACACCAATTATTCATTTCCAACCAAATCAAAAGGGGGCGACGCTAAGAGCAAGTGATGTAAAACCTCGATTAGATAAGTATCTGAATGCCGAAATTCTTAAAAAATATTATGATCCAGCATTAATTACACCGGAGTTGGAAAAGATAATAACTGAACAATCCATCCGGATGAAAAAGAAAAAAAGCAGTCTATACCAAATTGAAATCGATTCATCAGACCCAATTTCGTTACCTATTACACGTGAAGGGAAAGGTGATAGGAGCTTATATTTTGGTGACATTATTAAGGAAATGATTTTATATAAAAAGAATTTTCTTATTGTGAAATCTTTTTATTCTGAAATGATAAAAGCAGTTAAACTTGCCGCAAGTCTCATGTTTTATTTTGAAAATTTTGGAACAAGGCAAAATAAAGGTTATGGGTCATATTCTGTAGTGGGGAGTGATATCGAGGTAAATTTCAAAAAAATGAGTAAGGATTCGGTTTATTATTTCGATATTGTAAAAGAGAATAGAAATGAAAATGAAGAAGATATTCTTTATAAGCTCATTAAAAAGATATTTTATTTTTATAATACTGTTAAAGGTGGTGTTAATGAGGATCTTTATAAAAAAGAAAAAGCAAAATATTCAAAATCACTTTTGTTCAAATATCTAAAAAATAGAAATCCAGATCTTATCTGGGAAAAAAGATTATTCAAGTTAGAACTTGGTAATAGTGCTGATTTTGATAGTGTAAAGAATAATAAAAATACTATGCTTGTTAGACATGTATTGGGCTTAGCGGATACGTACAATTTTACAAAGAAGAATGATGTAAGAATGGATACTGAAGATTATCCCCCAAGAACGGGTAAAAAGATTAATAATGATTTAATTAATATAGATAGGAATTACCGTTATCAGCTAGAGCTTGACAATAATCCATTTGAAAGAATTGCGTCGCCAATTTTTATCAAACCCATTAAAACAGCAAATGGATATAGAGTTTATATAATACTTAAAACAGAACTGTTGTTAAATGAAAACAGTAACTTTATTACCCCTACGTTTGCTGTTACAAAGAAAGTGCAGAGTGGAAAAGATTTTCCAAAGATGGCAGAATTCAATAATAGAACTGGTTCATATACTCTTAAATGCATAAACAATTTTGATTTGATTGATTTTTTCAAAGAGGGAGTTTATAAAGTCTTTTATAAACAGAATCCCCCGACTGTAATGATAAATAAATTTGTTCAAGACATTAAACTAGAAAAATTAATATAGGTTTATTATGAGCCAACAATATCAGTCATTAATTGGTTTTACTATCGGACCAATTGGAGAAGTTATGTCGCACTCCAAAAAGTCCAGGGAGTTATGGTGCGGCTCTTATTTCTTTTCCTGGTATATGAAAGAGCTGTTTGAAAGAATTAATAGTTGTGGAAGCTATGAAATTCTTATTCCTTTTATTGGAACAATTCCTAAAACAAGAGCAGGAATATATTCCGATCACCTTATAGCTAGAAGTATAAAGAATAAGCAGGATACCTTTGATGAAATAGAAGATTTTAATAAGCAAACCCTAGAGTTATTTTCGAAATTAATTGCTGATCTAAAGGATCCTTCGGCATATTCAACAGTACATACCATCTTAAAAGATTACTTGCAAATAAAATTTGTTGTCCTGGATTACCCTGCCCACAATCCAAAAGATGCTGAACTGATTTCGATTATTGACTCGCATCTGCTTGCATTCGAATCAAATAGAAGTTTTACACTTGGGAAAAGTACGGAGACATGTCAGCGATGTAATATTTTACCATCTTTTACAAAAGAAGATATTCCTTTCGAAGAAAAGAATGTACGGTTGTGTCCTATATGTTATTTGAAGTTATTTCATTACAACAATTCAAAATGGAAAAGTATAGTAGGTAGAAGTTTTCCTTCTACAGGTGAAATATCTACTCGTGAATTTAAAATAATTGACGAAAGTAAATACAATGATTTTCTGAGAACAAAGCAGAAAGAAGATATTAATGAATTTGAGGATGAAGATTTTAAGAAACTTTCTAGTGAATTTGGAATTAAGCTGAAGCCCTATCACAAATATTTTGCCATAGTTACCGCAGATGGCGACGGTGTAGGCAGCCTTGCTAAAAATTTCACAGGTACTTCGCCATCCGATACTTTATCTAAAAGGTTGTTCGATTATTCAAAATCTGCGATTGATTTAACAAATAAATATAACGGGGAAATGGTTTATTGCGGCGGGGATGACCTGCTTGCCTTTATGCCTGTAGTGACTGAAAAGGGAATTCAAACCGTGATTGACTTCGTTAAAGAATTGTCTGATAGTTATAAAAGTATAGTAGATAAAGGTACAAAGCAAACTTCGCTCTCAGTAGGTATAAATATTCAATATTATAAATATCCGTTGAGTATAGGGCTTGATGAAGCTTATCAACATGAAGGAAAAGCTAAAATTCTAAAAGATTCTGTCGCTATACAACTAACACAGCATTCAGGACAATCAACAAAAATTCACGAAAAATTTGATTCACACCAGCAACAGCACCTATGCCTTATTCTGAATAGAGTTTTATCTGGCTCAATACATCTTCATCATGCAATGCTTCATAAACTAATAATGTTAAAACCGCTTTTAGTCCATATTACAAATGATGATCAAATAAAAAACTTTTTCTTAAATCATTTTAATGAAGAAGTTCATAATACAAGCAGCGGAATAAATTTTATTCGTGATATATTAATTGAAGGGAGATCAAAATATGGTACAGCTATTTCTGAAGTGGTTGATAATATAATTCAATATTTAAGACTAGCGGAATTTTTAAGAGGAGAAGACGAATGAATGCCAAATCATATTTATTAACTTTTACACCATTCGGAAGATATTACTTCGGAACTTCAAGGTCGTTTGCCGAAAGTTTTTTTGCAGTGTCACAAAAATTTCCGGGTCAAACAACAATATTGGGATGTCTTAGATACATATTGCTGATTCAAAATGGTTTTGGATTAACAAAAAACCCCAAGAAAGAAAATTTATCAAGCTATTATAGTTTGACAGGCAAATCAGTAATGAACTCTTTGGACGAAGTAGACCCGGATTTGGGCATAATAAAAAAAATATCACCAGTGTTTATCGTTAAAAACGATTTGAGCGGCAGCCAAACTGATTACTTATTTGAATTGCCCTGTGATGTAGTTCGGACAAAGTCCGGTGTCAGAATTAAAGACTATAATCAAAAACCCGGCACAAAAAATAACTCGAATCGTATTTCGGAAGACACTGCTTATAGTAAGTCATTTGAAGAAAAAGATTTTGTTTGCGATGATAAACTAGGCGGTAGAGAATTCTGGTTAAATTATCTAAAAGGGTTAATTAATGGATTGAGCGATAAGGACGAAGTTTTTATTTCTGATAAACAACCGGGCTTAGGGAGAGATCCCAACAAGCGAACAGCTAATGAAAAAGAGTTTTATGTTAAAAAAGATTACCGCTTAAAGAAGAATTATTCTTTCGGTGTCATAGTGCATTTAGACGATTCTAATCTAAACATAAACAACAATTCAAACACAAAAAAATGGAAACTCGAGAATGACGACGTAAGACTTGGAGGAGAAAATTCATGGTTTAGAATGAAGATATTACCCTTTACTGATAATACAAGCCACTTGCTTATTGACAGATTTATAAATTTAAGCGATTATGGTGATTTTGAAGATAGCAAATACATTTCTGAAAAACGTAAATTAATTTTTCTTTCCCATTTAATTGGAGCGGGGGAATTGAAGTATCCTCATGCAATCATTCCTGATGTAGCCGCATTAAGGATGTGGGAAAGCGGTTCTAAGAAAACGGATTCATTTATGTCAGTTCCACAAAATTCTGTTATTTATAATGATCCTCAATTTGAAATTGATAAAAGTAGATTCAAATCATTTGATAAAAAAATAGGATTCAATTGGGCAATAAAAGTTTAATAAAGGAGGATAAATATGAAAAATTACAAAGCATTTATTATTAACACACTTACCAACACGCATATGGGGTCGGGAGAATCTCATATAGGTGTAGTTGACAATTTAATTCAAAAAGATCCGGTCACTAAAATTCCAGTTTTTCATTCGTCGGGAATTAAAGGAGCCTTAAAATGGCATTTTAAGGATAATCCCGTTATTGATAAAGATTTATTGTTTGGGAAAGAAGACGACCAAGCCGGGCATTTAATTATTAATGAAGCAACTCTGATAGTTTTACCGCTTCGCTCTACGCACAAAGTTTATTTTGAATGCACATCTCCTTTAGTACTCGAAGAGTATTTTCAGTCTCTGAATAATTTTTTACCGTTAGGAATAGATGTAAGCGCGTTTATTAATTATTTGCGCTTGCTGCCGAACGACTTTCTAACGTTTGAAAGTTTTGCAGATATAGAGATTGAAGATTATTCCAATTGTGGGATCATGAATTATAACATTCCTATCGGCGGTTTTCAAATAAACAAACTCCTACAGGATTATTGTCATGTTGATCTGTCGCGTTTTGCAATTTTCAAAGACGAGATATTCAAAGATGTATGTGATAACTATTTGCCGGTTATTGCAAGAAACCAAATAAATGAAGATGGAACCAGCGGTAATTTGTTTTATGAAGAAGTATTACCAAGAAGAACAAAAGTGAGCTTATTGCTTGGTGATGATGGGGCACTAAACTCTAAATTTGATTTGTTCTGTGATGAGCTAATCAAACCGTCCGAGATCATTCAATTTGGAGGAAATTATTCTGTAGGATATGGATTTTGTAAAATTAATATAGTTTGAGGTAAGCCATGAATCAGAAGAATATTGAAAAGCTAATTCCAATTGCACTAATTGAACTAAATAATAGCACGCCTGACTATAAGTTGGTTAATCCAGATGATTCAATTGATTCAACTTATTACAGCTATATTGATTCCTTTGGTATATCTGTAAGAATGTCGGGCTTAATAACTACACTAACATTCTATAAACCTCTAAATGATGAAGATGAAAGAAAGAAAAAACATAGCAGGGTGAAAATCTATAATCTTTTTGCCAGAGTTCTAAAAAAAGGAGACCTATTGAAGGATTGGAATGGAGACTTTTTGCAATATGTAATTGCTAATAAGGAGGATACAATAAAAAAACTGTATATAAGAAATAGAATTATAGAAACTGCTGCAGCTTGCAAACTTGCAATTAAGACATTCAAGAAGAATATTGTTGAGGAGGAATAATTATGGCAGCTTCAAATCCTTCGCATTATTATTATATTAAAAATAAATCCGATCTTGATCAAGAATATGCCCAACCGATATTTATTTCTACTCTAGTAAATCAATTTACTTCATCATTTTTTGGAATGCCGAATGCAGCAAATTCATTTACGCTTACATTTAAATATCCGGGGCTGCTTGTTGGTTCGGGTTATTTACACCCTAAGGTAAACGAAGAAGATTATCAACTCGGTTTTTATTTTGATTTCACTTCGGGTTTGCCGGTTATTCCAGGCACATCAATAAAAGGCGTGCTGAAAAATGCATTCCCTTTTCAAGCAGCAAGCGAAGAAGAGCTTAAACAAAAATCAGATTACATTTTTGAAAAATTCAACGAAACTAATGAGTTTATAAATCCAGAAGGCTCTCCATTGAATGGTCTATTAAAAAATAATCTGTTAGAAAAACAAACGCTTGAAGAAATATTCTTTCAGGGAAAACAAATATTCTTTGATGCCTATGTAATGGGATTAAATTCCTCCTTAAGATTATTTGAAACAGACTATATTACTCCTCATACGGCGGGTAAATTCAAATCACCTAACCCGATTAAATTCCTTAAAGTGGCTTCGGATACTGAATTTTGTTTTCAGTTTTTTATAACTGAGTATTCTTCAAACGGAATAATAATAAGTGCTAAACAAAAGGAAAATCTTTTTAAGAGAATCCTTCTCGATTTTGGCATTGGCGCTAAGCGCAACGTGGGTTACGGGCAATTTGCAGAATAAATATTTATGAATAATAATTTCTTTACCGGCAAATATATTTCTTTTGAACTCCACACTTTCAAACTGCAGTTTGAAATTACGCGAGGTTATAATTTCCCTTATTACCATGGGGCGCAGGTAAACAGTCTGCTTAGCAGTACATTTGATAGACACCCGCTTGGTAAAAATATAATACCGTACCCAGTTGAATCGGGGAAAGTTAATTTCATAAAAGGGGATAAATATAATCTCGGTCTTTCTATTCTTGGTAACGAGATTTCTTCAGTTGAACAAATCCGTCAATCTTTTTTCGACTCCAAGACCAATGATGCGGGCGATATAGCGAACGTATTTAAACTTGTTGGAGTAGAAGAAGTCGCTTTTGGCAACGGTATTTCTTCAGGTATAAATTTCCCGTTGCATTTAAGATTTATTACGCCGTTGAGACATGCCAGGAAAGAAAAAGAAACTGGAAAAAGATTTTTCGACCCATCCCATTTTGATCCTCAATATTTTTTAGAGTTACTTCTAAACAGATTTAACGAACTTAAAGACCTCGTTAAATTATCGGCAGCAGATATAGACACTACTATTCCAGCTAGCGAGCTTCTGGAAAAAAATCTCATGTGGATTGACATGCCGTTCAGCAAGACTCTTGGTGGAATAATCGGCGGAATAAAGTTTAATGCAGAGCTAAACGATTTCTGGAAAGAAATATTATGGTGCGGTCAGTTTATTCATGCCGGTTTAAACTCCAGTTTCGGTTTTGGAAAATACATAATCGACAAAGTTTCCTCTCCGGCAAATTATATATCGAGAGCAGAGAGCTTTTTGAACGAAGCGCTGATGGAAAGCAATATGAACGAGGCATTTCAGCATGTTAAAAGCAGTTCCCACCCGGAACATGCTGAAAGATTTCAAGAGTTCGAAAAAACATTATCATCAAACATCAATTCTATTATTACTTCCGTCAAAACCGGCGAATATATTCCCAGCGATCTTATCGGTATGATGATAGAAAAATCCGGCGGCAATAAACGGGCTTTAGCGGTGCCAGATGTTAGGGATCGAATTTTGCAGAGAGCTGTTGCCAATATTATTACGCCGTCAATTGAAAGACTGCTTGAAGACACTTCCTTTGCTTATAGAAAAGGTTTATCCAGAAAGACTGCCGCAAGAGCCATTAAGGAAGCTAAATCAAAAGGAATGAACTATGTTCTGAAATGCGATATTGAAGCATTCTTCGATAATGTAGATTGGCAGATTCTTTTTAAAAAACTTGACATTCTTTTCGGCAACGATCCCGTTTTATCATTGCTTAAAGTATGGGTTAGACAGTCTGTTATTCTTAACAACTTAAGAATTATACGCAGGCAGGGGCTTCCGCAAGGATCCGTTATTTCTCCTTTGCTAGCTAATTTATATTTGGATCAATTTGATGAAGAAATTGAAGACCGCTTTAAATTAATCCGTTATGCAGATGATGTATTAATTCTTTGCAGATCGGAAGAAGAAGCCGAGGAAGCCAAACGCGAAGTTGAAGAATCTTTGAAAGAATTGAAGTTGGAGATTAATAAAAACAAAGAAGGTATATTTACTTTTGACGAAGGATTTCAATACCTGGGTTATCTTTTTGCTAAGTCACAAATAAAAGAGAGTAAAACCGGGAAGCCGGTTTTCGTTTCGGACAAGAATGAATTGGACGAAGACGTTAAATTGCATAAAAACAACTGGATTGCCCATGCAAGTACAGATAATATAAAGTCCATAGATTCAATAAAGCTTAAGCGTCCGGCTACTGCGGAAACTATCCGTCCGCAAGCGGAACTTCGATCCCAGATTCCAATTTATGTTAACGGTTATTCAAATTCCGTAAGGGTGGATGGAGACGCTCTTGTAATAACCGATGAAGAAGCAGAGGAATCCAACCCCAAAAAAATTCCGTTTGATCAAATTGGTCTTGTTCTTTTTCTTGGCATGCCGCGCGTTACTCTGCCAGCGGTAGTAAAGCTGAAAGAAAACAACATCCCGTTATATTTTGCACATGGCAGTGGTAAACTTTATCTCTCTATTCTTAACGAACCTAAAAATTATTCCTTCTGGATGAAGCAGCTTAAGATTTCTGAAGACGAAACAGCCAAGCTGAATTTTGCTAAAAACATTGTTCAGGCAAAAATTCATAATTGTAAAAGTACATTATCGAGGAATGACGGTGACGCCGCTTTAATTGCCCAACTTGATAATTATAAAAACCTTGCTGCTAATGCAGATTCAATTGACGGACTTAGGGGCATAGAAGGAAAGGCATCTGCAATTTATTTTAACGGTTATGTAGCAATGTTTAGTCCCGAATGGAAATTTGAGGGCAGGCAAAAGCATCCCGCCGTTGATCCGGTAAATGCAATGCTTTCACTCGGCTATACTCTTCTTTACAATCACATTGCTACCGCTTTGCAGGCATACGGTATAAATCCGGAAATAGGTTTTTATCACACGCCAAAGCCGAATCATTTTTCACTTGCAAGCGATCTGATTGAAGAAGTACGTTTTATGATAGACCGACTGGTGCATTACCTTGTAAAACGGAACATTATTACGCTCTCGGATTTTTCAACAGCTCCAGAAGGCAAAAAAGGTTGCTGGATGAATTTCGAATCGAGAAAAAAATACATCGCTCAGTTTGAACTTCGGCTGAACACAAAATTTTCTCCCGATGGGATGGATGGTGACGTTACATATTTTCAATACTTTTATTTCAATGCGCAAAAGATTCGTAAAATGATTTCGGAAGGGAAGTTGAACTATAATCCGTTAAAGGTCAAGTGAACCCCTCTCAAACACTCTTCATTATTAAATGAGAGGGAATTTGGAACCCTTCCCTTTCGTAATGGGAAGGGTAGGATAGATTCGAGAGGACTTGATATGACAAAACATTACAACAAAAAAGAAATGCAACAAAGGCGAAGACAACTACGCCGAAACATGACCTACTGTGAAAAAATTGTCTGGATATATTTACGAAAGAGACAGATGAAGGAAAGATTTCTCCGTCAGTATTCTGTTGATAATTATGTGATAGATTTCTACTGTCCCAAACTAAAGCTTGCCGTAGAAATAGACGGCGATGTTCATAAAGAAAAAATTCAAAAAGAGTATGATCTTGAAAGACAAAGTTATTTGGAGAGCTTCGGAATTACCTTTGTGAGAATTGAAAACGAAGAACTGCTTGGCAATCCGAATATGGCGTTTGAGAAGATTGAAAGGGAAATAAAGCGAACCCCTCCCAAACCCTCCCCTTTAGCAAAGGGGAGGGTTTTTAAAACTCCCTCCCTTTTACAAAGGGAGGGCCGGGGAGGGTTCAGGAGGAGAGAACAACATGCTCTACATAATTTCATACGATATTTCCGACAACAAACGTCGTCTCAAAACATCCGGTTTTCTGGAAGGACATGGAGAGAGAGTTCAAGAATCTGTCTTTGAATGTAAATTCCCTTCGGATAAATTACAGGTTGTAATTAAACAGCTTTCGCAATTGATAGAGGAAGAAGACAATATTAGAATTTACCCCATTTGCGAAGATTGTTTTTCTAAAGCCATAGGCATAGGCAAATTTACAAAGACAATAATTGACCAAGGATTTGGAATATTTTGAACTCTTCACACCTCGAAAAGCTGTTTTCTACTTTTTCTGCTAATGTCTTTCTTCAGGCTAAGTTAATAGTTGTTATTTTAAGTACGAGGTGTGAAATTCTGTAAACCTGTTATCCATAAAGAAATATGTTCTTTGAAATTTTGATTCTTCTCATTTCTCTGTTCAGTGTTTAGCTAAAACCTGCCGAGGTGCGAAAACCCCTTTGCAAGTTGTTGCTATATAATATATTATAAGTATAGAGTTTGAATGAGATTTGTCGATGAGTCGATTGAGACATATCTGAATGATCTGAGAACTTGCAATGTTACCAGTTTGAATGAGATTTGTCGATGAGTCGATTGAGACAGAATAAGTTTCGCTCCAATCGTTATCCGTTAAAGGTTTGAATGAGATTTGTCGATGAGTCGATTGAGACGATATTCATTATTGGGAGTAGCATCTACGTAAATAATAGTTTGAATGAGATTTGTCGATGAGTCGATTGAGACGAAACAAGTCCGCCATAATCAATCACGATTTTCTCGTTTGAATGAGATTTGTCGATGAGTCGATTGAGACAATTTAAAACTTTTCGGGTTAAGGGAACTTTTCACGGGTTTGAATGAGATTTGTCGATGAGTCGATTGAGACACTCTAGCAATACCTACTGATGAAAGAAGCTTGCAGTTTGAATGAGATTTGTCGATGAGTCGATTGAGACTTGATTATTCTCGTCGGCCGCTTGTCCATCCATGTTTGAATGAGATTTGTCGATGAGTCGATTGAGACTCTTGAAACACATTCTCTTTACTACTTCCACATAGGTTTGAATGAGATTTGTCGATGAGTCGATTGAGACTGTTGGTCATGGTTCCTCTAAAAAATCTTCTTGGGTTTGAATGAGATTTGTCGATGAGTCGATTGAGACGATCGAAGCGAACACTGGGAACCGGATCATCAAAGTTTGAATGAGATTTGTCGATGAGTCGATTGAGACTAAGATAGTGAATGGTTCGAGTTAGTCGGCAAACGTTTGAATGAGATTTGTCGATGAGTCGATTGAGACTTTATGTCTCACGTTTTTCTCCTTAGTTTATGAACGTTTGAATGAGATTTGTCGATGAGTCGATTGAGACCTCCTGAAATTCTCTGGGCAGTTGCTTGTACATTTGTGTTTGAATGAGATTTGTCGATGAGTCGATTGAGACCTAAGACTCGTCACTTTCCGCATCTTCATGATCATCGTTTGAATGAGATTTGTCGATGAGTCGATTGAGACTATTCCCAAATTCTTTTCGTAATAACCGGCTGCTTTTTGTTTGAATGAGATTTGTCGATGAGTCGATTGAGACTTCAAAGCTAAAATTTCCTTCACCAAGTACGAGTGTTTGAATGAGATTTGTCGATGAGTCGATTGAGACTATTCCCAAATTCTTTTCGTAATAACCGGCTGCTTTTTGTTTGAATGAGATTTGTCGATGAGTCGATTGAGACTAAATGATCAACTGACGAATGATGTCTTATATAAAGGTTTGAATGAGATTTGTCGATGAGTCGATTGAGACAAAAATCCTTATTATTTGAACACCATCACCAGATGTTTGAATGAGATTTGTCGATGAGTCGATTGAGACATTGAATCCTGTTCTTCAGATTTTTTTTTGCGCGTTTGAATGAGATTTGTCGATGAGTCGATTGAGACTTAATGGCGATATTTATTACCAGGATTAATACTCCGTTTGAATGAGATTTGTCGATGAGTCGATTGAGACGTTTAATTCTTTTGCTTTCTTCACATCCTTCGAGTGTTTGAATGAGATTTGTCGATGAGTCGATTGAGACAAGAGTATTGACGCCATTGATTACTTTTACTTCGTTTGAATGAGATTTGTCGATGAGTCGATTGAGACTGACATTAGCAACATAGTCATAACTCCCGGTCCGTTGTTTGAATGAGATTTGTATGCAGATCGATTTCCCGATACGGCTGACGCCTATCGGGACTGCGCTACGCTTCAGAGACTGCAACGTGCTGTTCAATTGTGAATGAGACCTGTCCCGCTGCCTTCAAGCGGGATTTGTCGATGAGTCGATTGAGACTATGTAAGAAAACGTTGCTACATTTACGCCGTCATAGTTTGAATGAGATTTGTATGCAGATCGATTTCCCGATACGGCTGACGCCTATCGGGATCCTCGCTTCGCCTCACATAGTTCGGCAAATCGAGGCGAGTTCGCTTCGCTTCGAGAGACACACAACGAT